>NZ_JARFVR010000004.1:0-242320 GCF_055818025.1 Gardnerella sp. c11Ua_71
GCTTAAGCTACGCTCAACGCTCGAACAGATTAAAAAAATGAGCACAGAACTAGGCTTAACACTTAATCCGATAAAAACATATATTACGTCACTACACCATGGCTTTACGTGGCTTAAGAAAAAATGGTATTACGCGCAAACTGGACGGATAATAACGCGTCCGATACCGAAGACGATTAAGCGCATGAGACGGCACTTGCGCGCACTGGCACGCCTCGCAGACCGTGGGGAAATCAGCTGGAAGCAAATCAGTGCAATGTATCATTCTTGGCGCGGTACACTCAAGCACTATAACGCTTGGCACACTATTCAAAGCATGGACGCTTATTATAAACAGCTCAAAACGAAAAATGAGACACTTTAGGACAACGTAGGATAAATAGGAAAAAATAAAAAGGTACTTTCAATAGCGTTTTTGGGTACTTTGGGTACTAATTAAGGTACTAATTTCAGAAAGTTCAGTAAAAGTACAGTAAGAGTCCAATAAGGTCAAAACTCGGAAAGTATGATACGCACGATTAGCTCACGATTAGATTTTGAACATGTCGGAATTTTTGACAAGTTCACTTTTTAGCCACGCAAACAGCGTGGCTTTTTTAATATAAGGAGGAAGAATATGGCATTAAACGGCATTGACATATCAAGTTATCAGTCAAGCATCAATATCGCAGCCGTGCCAGCTGACTTTGTCATAGTGAAAGCCACGGAAGGCACTGGCTACATAAATCCGTGTTTTCGCACGCAAGCCGACGCGACACTAAACAGCGGCAAGCTGCTGGGAATATACCACTATATTAGCGGCGGCAACTGGCAGGCAGAGGCAGAATATTTTGTGAATACTGTAAAAGACTATGTTGGTCGCGCCGTGCTCGCACTAGATTTCGAAAGCGGCAACAATAGTGCTTATGGCGATACAGCATACTTGCAACAGTGCGCTCAAACCGTTTACAATCTCACTGGTGTACATCCGCTTATTTATGGCAGCCAACGAGACTATGGGAGACTCGCAGCCGTTAGCAAAGCAACAAATTGCGGATTGTGGATAGCGCAATACAAGAACTACGATCACATAGGATACCAGGATACGCCTTGGAATGAAGACGCTTACAGTTGCGCAATACGTCAATATTCGAGTAGTGGCGCATTGCCTGGATACGGCGGCAATCTTGACCTCAACAAATTCTACGGTGATGCGACGGCATGGCAATCGTACGCAAGAAGCGATAGGCAGACGCAAGAGCAGCAGCAAGTGGCACAAGTGCCAGCAGTATCAGAAATCACGCGCGACGGAGACGTTAGCACTGTTTACGTACACATTCCATGGGCAGTGAGCCAGGATATCAGAATGGCTGTTGTGCGAGTTGGAAACGTCGTGACCGTGAATGGTTGCGGAGGTATGAGCGCTGGAGACGCGCAATGGGCAAAAGCAAACGAGTATATACCAGAAGGCTTCAGACCTACCTCACTTGCAGCGATCACACTCACTGGAGGACGCGCCGCCTTGCTAGTACAACCAGACGGCTCAATCTATTATGACGGCGATGCTCGAGATTGCACTACACACCTTAGCGGCGCGTGGATAACAAAAGATAATCAATCAGAATAAAAAGACAATAAGGAGAAAAAATATGAATGATATAGAAATATATTTCCTCGAGATTGCAGGCGGAGTAGTGCTGTTCGATTTTATCAGCGGATTTGCGAAAGCACTCTACACTCACAGCGTAGCTAGCAGCAAAATGCGCGATGGGCTGTTCCATAAATTTGCGTACGTACTGGTCGTTGCTATTTGTATCCTGTTTGACTACGCGCAGGCCAAGGTTAATCTCGGGACTCACATTCCGCTTGTGTCAATTGCGTGTGGATACATTATTATTACAGACACTGTTAGCTTCTTCGAGAATCTCACCGCATTCAACTTGCAGATTGCGCATATGCGAATCGTAAGAGTTATCTTATCTGTTCTTGATTGTGTGAAAACTTACATTGACGGGCAGGCAGATGATGCTATTAATAATGGTAAGCACGCGGCGGCGGTTGAGACTGATACTGAGCTGGACAGACGCGGCAAAATTCTGGACGACGTGACTAGCGAAAGCAAGTAGCGCGCGCTATGCTTAAAGTCTTCTCTGATTGAGAATACAAGTTGAAAATTAGTATTACCCCTCGCTTCATGCGGGGGGTAATTTTTTATATGAACTTTTCCTCCAAAAACCTAAGCAAGCCGTTAAGGTTTTTCTTTGTGTTATAAGAAAAGTATGCAAGAGACTTTAGCGCATAAGGCACGCGATTAAACGTGTCTATGTTTTTAATGATGTTTCGTTTTCTAAGCTCGCTCATAACCATTGTGTGAGCATTGAGAATAGGAATTTGGCGAAACAGATCCAAACAAGCGTTATAGTAAAAAACTGGCTTAGCGGCTGGCAGTGCATTAAAGTACTGTTTTAATATGTTTTCATACTCTGTTTTACGCAGTAGCTTAAAAAGCGCAACATGCTCAAGTTTTGAATTATCTTCGACAGGTTCTTTGTGCATCTTTTCGCTTATATGGTTTTGACCGTCAAGTACATAAATTCCTACAGGAGTATTAGCAAGAGCTTTTACGGCGTTTTGATACTTGTTTTCAGATGTTACTACGCACACGCGGTTGAAAGCTTTAAAGTAATTGCTAAGCTGTGTTTTCAAGCGCTCAAAAGTGTCTAGTTCGGTTTTTATCTCATACACAGTGGCACTATCGTTGATGATGATAAAGTCGGCTCTTGATTTGCTGATAGGCAACTGTGTTAATGCAGTTTGCTGTGTAGCCTCACTGTTGCTAAGCAAGAGCATATTTAACAGAGTATTCTGATAAACATACTCACACCTATGTGTATTTGCCATAAGTTCGTAAATCTCGCTTATTATCTCGCTATTAGTTTTTCCTTTAGCGTCTTGTACAAAGTGATTCGCAACCGTCTCATAGCATTGATTCTTAGATGCTAAAACTCGAGTTGTGAAGAAATGATTAAGTATAAGCTCGTCTCCCATCGGATACAATTCTACTCTTAACTACTCCGCATTAGCAGGGCGTCCACCATGACCTGGACGGCTAGCATTCCAAGTTTCAATACTTTCACGTTTCCAACCACGAGTGCGACCAATAAACGCGTCTGGATCTGGAAGGTTATAGTTGCCAAGCGCACCAGTTTTTACACCAATAAGCTCGGCAACTTCCGTATAACTCAAATAACGCTCACTCATGCTACTTTTTACGCTTTCTTCCAGCGTCTAACGCGCATACGGCACTGATTACAGCACAGCCGGTTATAAGCCAAGGTGAAAAATGACACCATATTCCAGCGATAATAACAAGTGAGAATATAGCCGATACTATTGCATCTAATTTCATAATGAGCCTGCAGTATAGTGGATAGTGAGTCCCGGACACTTCGACTGTTCGGGACTCTTTATTTACTTATTGCGTTTCAACTCTTTGATGAGTTTTGCTATTGCTTCTATAATCTTTGCAATGCCAACCAGTAGACTTGCAATCGCAACAAGTATTTCCACTACATGCATGTCACCTCCTTTCTTGTTTGATACTTTATATAATAGCACAGCTATTATATAAAGTAAAGTAAGCTAGAAAAAATAGTAAGAAATTTTCTGCAATACTTGATAGAATTCAAACGCGAAAACAAACTCAATAACACCACTAATATTTGCTATAAAAGCACAAGATAAGACGATATTGAGCGCATTGATGCTAAAACGTTATACCATGAGATTCTTAGAAAAATAAAGCATTAAGGGCTATTAAATGCAAATTCACCCGCGGATACCTCGACTGTTCGAAATTCTATCTAATAATTAACTTCATTCGATAATAAATGTGCGTGCGAGCGTAACTGTTCGGCTAAACTCGCACGCGCAATCTTACCTTCAACAATATTCTGAATCCACTTATATAAATCATTGTCAAAAGGATTTACACTATCTTCGATATCAAGAATAATCCCATTATTGCGAAGTAAAGCTACACACGTTAATACTGTCGTACGCTTATTTGCATCAGGGAAAATATGGTCTTTGGCAAGATGTGTAGCAAAATCAGCGATTTGGTCAAAAATATCCGTATAATTATTTCGATCGGCTGGAGAGCTATCAAAAATAATCGCAAATGAATAATACAAAACATTTTCAACACTGCCCTGAACTTCTTGCTTAACAGTAGCAAGTCCTTGGCTTGTATCAACAATTTCTCGTTGAATAGAACAAACTATTCCTGCGAAGGCAATAATCTGTTCCTCATTCCAAACAAGAGCATCATACTGGCTCATGCGTCACCAAGAATACGCAAAGTATTAGGATACTGTTTTTTTACAGCATCTACAGCACTAATAAACGTATTTTTCTTAGCAGGATACGAAGTAACATCTGACGATTGCAGAATATTCTGTACAAGAATCGGCTTATTGCGCGACGCATCATACACATTGTGCCATGCACCGCCATCACGATGAGCATAATTTACTAAATCAAACGCATTCATCCAAGCATATTTTTCAACAACAGTATCTACAATGTAATCAGCATACTGGCTAGTTTCGTGATTAGGCGCATTAAAAATACGATTTCGCCCAAACTGCTTAAACTCGTTATAAACACTAGGCTCTACAGGACCATATTCCCAAGCTTGAATCTCATCCGTAAACAGCGGACACTCAGGATTATTACGCAACGATTCCACCTGCGCAAAATATACTAGTTTATTCAAAGTGAGATTGGTTAATGCTAGCGTTTTTCCATATCGATCAATAAAAATTGATGCTATATCTAAAGCTTTCATATTTAATCTCCTTTCAACAAACTTATTACACATACAAGAGTAAAATATATTTTACAGAATATCTTGTTAATATTACCACAAAAACACAAGATAAGGCGATATTGAGTGCATTGACACTAAAACGTTACGCTATGAGATTCTTAGAGAAATAAGGCATTAGGGGCTATTAAATGCGAATTCCCCGCGGCTCCACAAACGCAATAACGCCACTGCTCAAACAGTGGCGTTTTTTGTAGCAAATCCCAACGTTTCCAATGCTTTTAGCATAGAACAGTGGGCGTTGTTTACCGCTTGCACACAAGTATGTACGATATGTGATATAGCACATACAACAGACGGAAATAATCAGAGCAAAAGCTCTAGGTATAAGATCTAGAGCTTTTTGATTTTCCTATGCATACTTATTTGCGCCGTATGTTTTGACCTATACCACTTATTTATTTTTATTTTTATCATTAATATCATTGTTTATGTAGTCAACAAAATGTCGTGCTGTAATACGAACAATGTTTTCATCAAAATAAATTTTATTATTTTTAAGCCCATTCAATATGCTTAATTTTTCTCTTAAAATTTTTTCAGCCCGTCTTATTCTTCTAACTTTTTCATCTTGATTATATTGATTAAATTTTTCAATTTGTTCAGAAATTATATCTTGTATGTCTTTTTGTAGTTCTTCATCATCTTTTCTAAATTCTTTGCTTCGTGTTGTTCGTGAATTCGTATTAATTACTGGATGTTTTACGTAATAATCATGA
Source organism: Gardnerella sp. c11Ua_71 (assembly GCF_055818025.1). Taxonomy (NCBI): domain Bacteria; kingdom Bacillati; phylum Actinomycetota; class Actinomycetes; order Bifidobacteriales; family Bifidobacteriaceae; genus Gardnerella; species Gardnerella sp. c11Ua_71. The sequence goes on from NZ_JARFVR010000004.1 coordinate 5,587, forward strand.
ATAATTTTCTTAGATATTTCTACTTCATTAGCCTTATTTGGTAATATCCCTCTGCGTGCATCAATCCATGGCATCTCACTGCGGGCGCGATTTTCTAGTTCTTCAATACTAAAATCAATTAAAGCGTCGCAAACGTTATAGATAGTGAGTAAATTAGAATAAGTAAGATGATTTTTAAGTTCATAAGGTCCTAGAACAATATCTTTACATTCTATAAAAACATCATTAATTCTGTGCATCTTAAATAAATCTAGGCATACTGGACCGTTGCGCCAAGCCTGAAAATTGTTATAGAACAAAGGAGAATTAGTGGATGCTAGGTTATAAGCTTGGCAATAGTAAGAAAGTAATTGTAAGCGATTAATATTCATTTTCCCATAACGTTTTAAAATCGCATATGCTACATGAGAAATAGTAATCATATCTATTCTCCATCGGTGCAGAAAAGACAACAAAATGATTAACGTAAAACCAAATAGAATCCTTTTATAAATCACGTTGAACGAATAATTTTAGTTGTAAAATGCACGAACACGTGTAAACAATAAAAATCATTCGGTTTTAAGTTAGCGAAAACGGTACCATATAAAATAAAACACATCAACAATAGCGCGTGTCGTCCTCAATGGGGATTGTAATACAGTGTGGTAATCAACTACTGCTTTGGTGTCGAAGCAAAATCTCCTACTACTTTTATTGACTTTTATGTATGTTTGATTGTGTAAATTTGTAGAAAAGATTCTTCTTTAAGGTTGATTTTAGTTCGTTTAATATGATTATTAGGAGCGCATTGTGTGCAAACCGCCGAAAGTGATTTCGATTGTAGGTCCAACAGCATCTGGCAAAACGAGTCTTGGTATTGCAATTGCAAAGAAATTTGCTGAACGTGGTGTAAAAGCGGAGATTATAAACGCAGACGCATATCAAATGTACCGTTATATGGATATTGGTACAGCAAAAGCCACTAAAGAAGAGCAAAGCGAGATTAAGCATCATTTAATAGATATTATTGATCCAGAAGAATCCATGAGCGTTGCAAAATTTCAAACGCTTGCTAGGCAATGCATACGCGATTTGCAAGAAAAAGGTATTCGCCCAATTCTTGTTGGAGGCTCTGGTCTATATGCACGTGCGGCTGTAGATGATATAACTTTTCCAGGTACAGATCCTAATATTCGCAAAGCTTTGGAAGATCGTGAAAAGTCGCAAGGAGCAATGGCTCTTTTTGAAGAGTTACAAAAACTGGACCCTGTGGCGGCTAAAAATATGGATCCAAGAAATTCGCGCAGAACAATTCGCGCTCTAGAAGTTATTGAGTTAACAGGAAAGCCGTATTCTGCTACTCTGCCAAAATACAAGTATTTGATTGATTGTGTGCAAATAGGATTGGACTTAAACAGAGAAGATTTGGATGCGCGAGTGGAGCTTCGCACAAAAATGATGCGCGAGCAGGGTTTTGTAAACGAAGTTAAAGAGATTCGCTCAAGGCTTGGTGTTACTGCGAGTAGAGCTTTGGGATACAAGCAAATAATGGACTATTTAGATGGCTTATGCAGCGAAGATGATGCTTTTTCTGATATTGCTCAGAAAACTAAACGTCTTGCTAGAAAACAAATGGGTTGGTTTGGAAGAGATTCGCGTATTCATTGGGTTAATGCTTTGCAGCCAGATGTGGTTGATGTCTCAATGAAGATAATTAATGCTGCTGATAATGGCGATTTTAAAGATGATTTGATTGCCGAATCAACTTCCCATCATCTCGGCGCGTTAATTGACGAATAGTAATAATAGAATAAGTTTTTAGATAATTAATCTTTAGATGTTTATGCGTGAACCCTAGCTTAGGCTGGGGTTCATTGCGTATAAGGCATATTGGGAATGATATTGAGAAACGATATCGAGATACTTATTTGTATGAACATAGGAGATTTGTGTGAATAATCATCATTTGTCAAACTCTTCCAGTGAAATCTTAGAGAAGAATGATTTAAGTACTTCTGGAACTAATGCCGCTTCTTTGCAAGATGCTATTAAAGCAAGTCATGCGCATCAGCATAAGCTAACTATCACTTTGGCTTTAACGTCTATTGTATTCTTGGCAGAAGTAATTGGATCTGTTTTAACAAATTCACTTTCTTTGTTAATTGACGCAGGACATATGTTAACAGATATTTCTGTTTTAGCTGCATCTACGGTTACTGCGATTTTGATGCGCAAAAGACCTAATGCAAAGCGCACTTGGGGTTGGGCTAGGCTAGAGGTAATTACTGCTGCTGCTGGTGCTCTTGTTCTACTTTTTGTTGGCATTTATGCGATTGTGGAATCTTGTATGCGTCTTTTTGGTGTAAATCATAATGGAATACATGATGTAAATCAGCTTCTTTTCTTTGGTATTCTTGGTTTGCTTGCAAATCTTGCTTCTCTTGTAATTCTTGTTTCTCAATCTAAAGACAACATGAATATGCGAGCAGCCTTTTTAGAAGTAATGAACGATGCTTTGGGATCTGTTGCTGTTGTAGTGTCTGCTGTAGTAATGATGAGTACTAGTTGGAATGGATTTGATGCTTTAGCTGGCGGGATTATTGCAATTTTGATGATTCCTAGAGCGTTACATTTGCTTAAAAATGCTGTAAAAGTTTTGCTTGAGCAAACGCCAGAAGGATTGGATATAGAAAAAGTTCGCGATCATCTTGAACACGTTCCTCATGTTCTTGCTGTTCACGATTTGCATGCAAGTACTGTTTCTACAGGAATGCCTATTTTTATGGCACATGTTGTTGTAGAGCGCGATTTAACAATGGATCAGTGTGCTGATATTTTAAGCCAGCTTCAAGATTGTTTGCGTGAGCATTTTCCAGTTTCTGTTTCGCACACCACATTCCAACTAGAACCTGAAGGATATACCACTCAAAGTTCGTCGGAACATCATGAGTAGTTTCGTTGAGTAGTTTTGTATTGCAACATTTACGCGTGTTGTAACTATATGTAAAGTAGAGTGATATTATGCCGTTAAAAGAGTTAATAGACAACGCGCATAGCGATCGCGTTAAGCGTATTTGTGCAATAAGTCGTGCAAAATCGCGAGTGGATGGGCGCTTTTTAGTAGAAGGTCCGCAAAGTGTTAGGGAAGCGGTAAGGTACGCGCATAAATCGATTTTAGACATTTACGTTTTGCAAGATGCTGTTAATAGTGACTACATTGATGTCAATTCTTTTAAAAATCTTAAAAATGGCATTTTGCAAAATGGATCTTTAGAAACGATAAGCAAAATTGTTGACGAATCCTTAAAAAATCAGTGCTATGTGCACCCTGCAACAGCAGAAGTTATGCATAAGATCAGTACGGATTGTCAAGGGATTGTTGCCGTTTGTGATTCTACTATTTTAGATAAAGAATTTATAAAAGAATTTAATAGTATTGGGGTAGAAAGCAAATATAAGTCTGGTTTTGCTTATGATCCTATATTGATTGCAGCCTGCTGGCAGGTAAGAGACCCTGGCAACGCTGGTGCGATTATTCGCGTTGCAGATGTAGCTGGTTGTAGTGCCGTTGTTTTTGTTGACGATTGCGTGAATCGTTTTAATTCAAAGCTTGTTCGTTCTACTGCAGGCTCATTATTCCATTTGCCAGTAGTGACAATGAGTGAGGATGATTGGTTTGATTGGACAAAGTCATTAAAAATAAGGGTTATTGCAGCTGATATTTATGGAACGGAAAATAAAAAACCAAAGTCTTTTGCAAATCTTCTAAAACCACTAAGTGATGATTTAAATAAAGGATATAACGAAGGATCTAATGCAATATTATTTGGAAACGAAGCCAGAGGATTGCCAGAAGAAATATTAAATAGAGTAGACGAAATATCGGTAATACCTATTTACGGAAAAGCAGAATCAATGAACTTGGCAACCAGCGCTGCAGTAATGCTAATGGGCTTGGCTATGTCTAGTCATGAGCGAAAAATGTAGATTTGAGACGTTTTTTGAATGCTTCACAAAAGTACACATAACACGGATAGGAAGGGTGCTGTGGCAAGTAGTAAGCCGTTCGACGCGAAGGCAATTACAAAGGTAGTAAAAGAGGGTATAGCTTGTGTTCAAGCCGCTAAAACAATGGAAGAGTTGAAAGCGGCAAAAACTAAGTATGCAGGAGCTCAGTCTGCAATGACCCTTGCCAGCAAGTCTATTGGAAGTCTTCAAGTAGAAGAAAAGAAAGAAGCTGGCAAGATAATGTCGGCTTTACGCGCTGATTTTGGTCGTGAATTTGCAGCAGCCCAAGAGCGTATTAAGGCTATTGAAGAAGCTAATATGCTTCAAAAAGAAACAGTCGATATGACCTTGCCAATAAATCGTAAGCCGCTTGGCGCTCGCCATCCGATTGCGCGTATTATTGAAGACTTTGAAGACTTCTTTGTGTCTATGGGTTGGCAGATTTCTGCAGGACCAGAGGTAGAAACAGAGTGGTTCGATTTTGACGCGTTGAATTTTGGTCCAGATCATCCTGCTCGTCAAATGCAAGATACTTTTTATGTGCAAGGTAATCAGGCAAAGGATGCTGCAGGATTTGTTGGATCTAACATGGTTTTGCGTACGCAAACTTCTTCCGATCAGGTTCGTGCGTTAATTGAGCGAGGAGTACCTCTGTATATTGCGTCCCCAGGCCGAGTATTCCGCACGGATGAGCTTGATGCAACGCATACTCCAGTCTTCCACCAGTGCGAAGCTTTGGCAGTAGATAAACATTTGAGCATGGCTGATTTAAAGGGTGTTCTTGATCGCCTTGCTGTTGCAATGTTTGGTCCAGATGCAAAAAGCCGTTTGCGCCCAAGCTACTTCCCGTTCACGGAGCCTAGTGCGGAGTTGGATCTTTGGTTCCCAGATAAGAAGGGTGGCCCAGGTTGGATTGAATGGGGCGGATGCGGAATGGTGAATCCGAATGTTCTTAAGTCTGCAGGCTTAGACCCAGATGTTTATACGGGATTTGCTTTCGGTGTTGGCTTGGAGCGCACTTTGCTGCTTCGTCACGATATTAACGATATGCACGATTTGGTTGAAGGCGATAAGCGCTTCAGTGAACAGTTTGTGATGGGAGAGTAGTACTCATGCCAATGGTAGATATTGACTGGCTTAAAGATCATGTTGAAGTGCCAGAAGGTTTGACTTACGAGCAGCTTGCTAAAGATTTGGTGCGAGTTGGCTTAGAAGAAGAAGAGATTCACGACTCTCAAGTTACAGGTCCTATTGTTGTAGGATACGTCGTTGATGCTACTCCTGAGCCGCAAAAAAATGGCAAAATTATTAATTGGTGCCATGTTGATGTTGGAGATAAATACAACGAGGTAGACGAAAATGGTAATAAGGTTCCTCGTGGAATTATTTGCGGTGCTCCAAACATGGCTGCTGGAGAAAAAGTTGTTGTAACTCTTCCTGGGGCAGTTTTGCCTGGCGATTTTAAGATTGAGCCTCGCAAAACTTACGGCCACATTTCTAATGGAATGTGCGCATCCGAGCGCGAGCTTGGTTTGGGAGATAGTCACGATGGCATTATTTTGCTTCGCGAATACGGTTTCTCTAAAGCTGAATATGATGCTTTGAAACCTGGAGACGACGCAATGTCGCTTCTTCACTTAAACAAGCCTTTGCTGGAAATTAACATCACTCCTGATCGTGGATACGCGTTTTCTTATAGGGGTGTTGCGCGCGAATATCACCATTCAACTGGTGCAACTTACACTGATCCAGTAATTGAACTTAATAATAAAGCTGATCAAGTAGTTTCTATGTCTGATGGAGCTTCTAAAGATATAGAAGTTAGTATTGAAGATAATAATCCTATTCATGGTGTTGTTGGATGCGACCGTTACTACGCTCGCGTTGTTAGAAACTTTAATCCAGATTCTTCTAGCCCTAATTGGATGCGTAGGCGTTTAACTCGTGCTGGAATGCGTGGTATATCTCTTGCAGTAGACGTTACAAATTACGTAATGCTCGACTTAGGTCAGCCTCTTCACGCTTATGATTTAGATAAGATTGAAGGTCCTATTGTTGTTCGCCGCGCTAAAGCTGGAGAGCGTTTAACAACTTTAGATGGCAAAGACAGAGAGCTTAACGTTGAGGACTTGCTTATTTGCGATTCTCCAAAGGGAAATCACGGTTCGCGTGTTCTTGGACTTGCTGGCGTAATGGGCGGAATGTATGGAGAAGTAACGAGCGAAACGAAGAATATTCTTGTTGAAGCTGCACACTTTGACCCCGTTTCTATTGCACGTACAGCTCGTAGACATAAGCTTCCAACTGAGGCATCTCGCAGGTTTGAGCGTGGCGTTGATACTGCTTTGCAGCCAGCAGCTGCGCAAATGGCTGTTACAATGCTCAGCGATTTTGGTTCTGGAGAGCCTTCTAATACGCCTACAGACGTAAACAATACTGTTGATAGAAGTGTTATTGTTTTCAAAGCTAGCGAAGTAGAGCGTGTTTCTGGCTTAAGCATTGATTTGAATCGTATTAGCGATATTCTTACGGATATTGGTTGCTCTGTTGCTGGCGGCGGAAACGGATCCTTCTCTGTTTTGCCTCCAACTTGGCGCCCAGACTTAAATGAGCCATGCGATTTGGTCGAAGAAATCGCGCGCTTGGTTGGCTACGATGAGATTCCTGTTAAGGTTCCAGCTGTTCCTGTTACTGGCAAAACTGGTTTAACGCAAGATCAAGCAACTCGTAGAGCTATTGCATATGAACTTGCTGAAATGGGCTTGATTGAATCTTTGAGCTACCCGTTTGTTGGTCAGGAAGATTTTAAAGCTTTCCGTGAAGACGTTGATTCTGTTGCTAAAGTCAGCGTAAAAATCGCAAATCCTTTGGCTGGCGATCGTCCTTGGCTTCGAAGGAATGTTCTTACCACTTTAGCTGGAACGGTTCGCAGAAATATTCGTCGTGGCTTAAGTGATGTTTCTCTTTATGAGCTTGGTCACGTGTATTTTGCGGATCCTAATGCTCCAGCTATTCCTGCTTTGCCTGGTTCGGTTCGTCCTACGGATGCTCAGCTTGCTGCGTTGGATGCAGGTTTGCCTGAGCAGCCTTTGCATGTTGCAGCTCTTTTAACTGGTAATGCTGAAGAAACAGGTTGGCTTGGAACTCATAGAGAAGTTGATTGGAGTGATGCTGTAGAAGCTGTTAATCGTTTAGGAAAGCGAATCGGCGTTGCTTTTGACGTTCGTCAGATTAATTCTGATGATGTTCCTGCTTCTTGGCATCCAGGTCGTACCGCGAAGGTGTATATTCCTGTTGATGGTGCCGACGATGTTGAAATTGGTATTGTTGGAGAGCTTCATCCTCAGGTTGATGAGAATTTGGGTTTGCCAAAGCACTCTGCAGCATTCGAGCTTGATTTGAGCGCATTGTTTGATGCTATGCAAGTTAAGCCTGTTCAGGCAAAACCTGTTTCTACATTCCCTCCTGTTAAGCAGGACTTCGCGTTTGTTGCTCCTTCTTCTTTGACTGCTCACGATTTAAAGGAAGCTATTGTTAAAGCTTCTGGTGATTTGCTTGAGTCTGTAGAGTTGTTCGATGTTTATGAAGGCGAACAACTTGGAGAAGGGCTAAGATCTCTTGCTTATTCTGTAACATTTAGGGCTGCTGATAGAACGCTTTCTAGCGATGATATGGAAGCGGTTCGAGAGGCTATTACAAAGTCTGCTCAAAAATTGCATGCAACATTGCGAGTATAAGTTCGAGTATAAGTTACAGAGTCGCGTTTTTTAAATTAATACGGCTGAATGATTAGTATTATCTGGTTGTTCAGCCGTATTTTTTAGTAAATAAAATAGTATTTATGGCTTTGTTAAAATGTATATATTCATGAATATATTTATGTATTCATGTATATTAGATTGGAGTGCTCTTTAGAAAGGTATTGCCAATTATGGTTGAGTCTAATAGGAAGTCAAATAATTTTAGTGGCGATGATGCGCTTAATCATAGTTATGTGAATGAAGATAATAATTTTGACGATGCTTTTGATGTTAATGACGATTTTGGTTCTATTGAATCCGCTGGAAAGCAGCGTCCTACGACTAAAGCTGCACGTTTAAATGCGATTGAACAGGCGCTTTTAAGTGAGGTTATTACTTCACAGTCTCAGCTTGCTAAAGTTTTGGCTCGTCATGGTTTTGAGGTTACTCAAGCAACTTTGAGTAGAGATTTGGATGAAATAAATGCGGTTAAAATTCGTCTTACAGACGGCAGAATTGCTTATGTTCTAGGAGATGGAACTGGTAATCGTCACGCAATGGATACCGTTAGGATTGATCAACAGGTTGCTAGGACTCTTTCTGGTCTTATTACAGAAGTTGGATTTGCTAATAATATTGTTGTGATTCACACTCCTTCGGGCGCTGCTCAATATGTTGCAAGTGTTATTGATAGGCAGCCTTTAAAAGGTATTTTAGGTTCGGTTGCTGGCGATGATACAGTGCTTATGGTTTGTGTTTCTAACGAAGAAGCAGAAGATAGAGCTAATTGGATGCTTTCAGTTGCATCTAGGTGATTTTGTATTAGTTTATTCATTTTATAGTTATATTTGTGTCTAATATGCATCGATGGATGTTGAATTTATAATACTTGCTGCAAAGACCACAGTGTTGTGGTTTTGCACTTTGTTATAGTGTAATCAATTGCATAAGTATTATTTTTATTGTCTTATTTTTTTAAATATTATTTTTCGGAATGTAATAAAAACGTTGTATTTCTAAGCGTGTTGAGATTTTATCTATGGTTGTATAATATACTATATATCGTTTATTTATTCAATATATGACCTTGGGAGGTCACTATGACTAGTAAGAAACGTATTGTATTGGCGTATTCGGGTGGCCTCGATACATCTGTAGCTATTCCGTACCTTAAAGAGCAAACAGGTCAAGACGTTGTAGCTGTGTCACTAAACGTTGGTCAAGGTGGAGAAGCGCTCGAAGTCATTAAAAATCGCGCTTTGGCTTGTGGTGCTGTTGAATCGTATGTAGTTGATGCTCGTGAAGAATTTGCGGATAACTATTGCATGCTCGCATTAAAAGCAAATGCAATGTACGAAGACGTGTATCCTTTAGTTTCCGCGCTTTCTAGGCCGCTTATCACTCGTCACTTAGTTCACGCAGCGCACGAATTTGATGCTGATACAATCGCACACGGTTGCACTGGCAAAGGAAACGATCAGGTTCGTTTTGAAGTTGCAATCCAGTCTTTGGATCCAGATTTAAAGGCAATTAGCCCAATTCGCGATTTGTCGCTTACTCGCGATGTGGAAATCGCTTTTGCAAACGAGCACAAGCTTCCGATTACTCAAAGCAAGAAAAGCCCATATTCTATAGACCAAAATGTTTGGGGAAGGGCTATTGAAACAGGCTTTTTGGAAGATCCGTGGAATGCTCCAACCGAAGAATGCTACTCTTACACAAAGAATCCTTTGGAAGCTACAACTCCAGACGAAGTTACAATCACGTTTGAAAAAGGTATTCCAGTTGCAATTGACGGTCATAGCGTAACTCCATTGCAAGCAATCGAAGAAATGAACAAAAGAGCTGGGGCACAAGGAATCGGTAGAATCGACATTATTGAAGATCGTCTAGTTGGCATTAAGTCTCGCGAATTGTACGAAGTTCCAGGCGCGCAAGCTTTGATTACGGCTCATCAAGAGCTTGAGAATTGCTGCTTGGAGCGCGAACAGCATAGGCTTAAGCGTGCTCTTGATAAAAAGTGGGCGGAATTTGTGTATGACGGCCAGTGGTTCTCGCCAGTTGTGCGTTCTTTGAACGCGTTCATAAACGAAACGCAAGAGCATGTTTCTGGCGATATTCGCATGACTTTATACGCTGGAAAGGCTGTTGTAACAGGCAGAAAGTCGGATGAGTCTTTGTATGACTTTAACTTGGCTACTTACGATTCTTCCGATACTTTCGACCAGCGCGCTTCCAACGGATTTATTGAAATCTACGGATTGTCTAGCAAGGTTGCAGCGGCTCGAGATATGCGCGTTGCAAAGAACAACTAACAAGAGGAAAGCAGAAAGAAGAATATAACTATGCACGATGCAAATGCCGATGCAAATGTCAACGCAAACCATCCAATAGCCTTGTGGGGCGGACGTTTTAGCTCAGGACCTTCCGCAGAGCTTGCAAAGCTTAGCAAATCAACTCAATTTGATTGGCGATTAGCGGATGATGATATTGCAGGATCTCGCGCTCATGCGCATGCGTTGCATCGTGCAGGTTTATTAACAAATCAAGAATACGAGGATCTTCAAAAAGCTCTAGACGAGTTGCAAAATCGCGTGGATAATGGCACTTTTACGCCAATTGAAGAAGACGAGGATGAGGCAACTGCATTAGAGCGCGGTTTGCTTGATATTGCAGGAAGCGAACTTGGCGGAAAACTTAGAGCTGGACGCTCTAGAAACGACCAAATCGCAGCTTTAATACGCATGTTTTTGCGCAGACACTCGCGCGTTTTGGCTACTCTCGTGTTAGATGTTTGTAATGCTTTAGTTGCTCAATCTTTAGCTGCAAAAGATTCTGTAATGCCTGGTCGTACTCACATGCAGCATGCTCAACCTATTTTGCTTGCACACCAGCTAATGGCTCATGTTTGGCCGCTTTTGCGAGATGTAAATCGCCTTGCGGACTGGGATTCGCGCGCAAACGAAAGCCCGTATGGGGCAGGGGCATTGGCTGGCAACACTCTTGGACTAGATCCCGAAGAAGTTTCTAAAGAACTTGGTTTTTCTGCTGTTTGCGCGAATTCTATTGATGCTACAGCAAGTAGAGATATTGTTGCGGAGTTTTCATTTATTGCAGCCATGATTGGCGTTGATATTTCTCGCTTAAGCGAAGAGATTATTATATGGAATACTCAAGAATTTGCGTTCGTAACTTTAGACGATGCTTATTCTACTGGATCTTCTATTATGCCTCAAAAGAAGAATCCAGATATTGCGGAGCTTGCTAGAGGAAAAGCAGGACGATTAATCGGAGATTTAACTGGATTAATGGCCACTCTTAAAGGTCTTCCTACTGCTTATGCAAGAGATTTGCAAGAAGATAAAGAGGCAGTTTTTGACCAAATTGACACTCTAGAAGTTCTGCTTCCAGCATTCGCAGGGATGGTTAGAACAATGCGATTTAATATTGCTAGGTTGCGTGAACAGTCTGCTACTGGTTTTGCCTTAGCTACAGATATTGCAGAATGGCTTGTAAAACAAGGTGTTCCATTTAGAAATGCGCATAAGTTATCAGGATTATGCGTAAAACGTGCTGAAGAACTTGGTGGGGATTTAGACGTTTTAAGTGATGATGATTTTGCTAATATTCTGAATGATTTTGTAGATCGAGCCGATATTGAGAATCTTAAACTTGTTCTTTCTAGTGATGGATCAGTAGCTTCTAGATGTGGAAAAGGTGGAACGGCTTTTGTTCGCGTAAAAGAACAAATTACTCAAGCTCAGCTTGCGATTGATGAGTATAAGAAATTTTCTGAATCTGTAAGTGATGGAACTGCTTATAAGAGTGTCGCCCTGTGCTGCCAAAATTGAAAGGCTTGGATTGCGCTTTTAGCGCCCGATGCCTAGGTAAGTTTTGGCAATAATAAGGAGATACGAATGGCTCAGGTCAGGAATTACAAGGAAGCTGGATTTGCTTCCTTGTTTGAAGAGCTAAAGTGGCGTGGATTAATTTCACAATCTACTGATGAGCAGCAGCTTGCTCAAGCGCTTGACGGAGAACCATTAACGTATTATTGCGGTTACGATCCTACTGCTGCTTCATTGCATATTGGTAATCTTGTTCAGCTTATTAATATGCGTCATTTGCAAGCTGCAGGTCATCATCCTATTGCGTTAGTTGGTGGTGCTACTGGTTTGATTGGTGATCCTCGTCAAAGTGGCGAACGCACGCTTAATTCTAAAGATATTGTGGCTGGTTGGGCAGAGCGCTTACGCAAGCAGATTGGCAGAATTTTGCCTCTTGATGGAGAGAATCCTGTTCGTTTTGTTAGCAATTACGACTGGGTTTCTAAGATGTCTGCTATTGACTTTTTGCGTGATGTTGGTAAGAACTTCCGTGTTGGCACAATGCTTTCTAAGGATATTGTGGCTCGCCGCTTAAACTCCGACGAAGGCATTTCTTTTGCTGAGTTCAGCTATCAGGTTTTGCAAGGAAACGACTTCTTGTACTTGTTTGATAATTACAACGTGACTTTGCAACTTGGCGGTTCGGATCAGTGGGGTAATTTGACTTCTGGCATGGACTTGATTCGTAAGGTTCGCGGAGCTTCTGTGCACGTGTTTACAAGCCCGATTATTACGGATAATCAAGGTCGTAAGTTTGGCAAATCGGAGGGTAACGCAATGTGGCTTGATCCTACAATGCTTAGCCCTTATCGCTTCTATCAATTCTGGTTTAATCAGCCAGACGATGAAGTTGTTAAGCTTCTTAAAGCTTTTACGTTCTTGCCTAAGAGTGAGATTGAGCGTTTGAACAAGCAAATTCAAGAAGACCCAGGAAGTCGTGAAGCTCAGCGTGTTCTCGCTTGGGAAGTTACGAGCTTTGTTCATGGTGAAGATGTTACGAATCAGGCTATTGCTGCTTCTTCGGCATTGTTTGGTAAGGGTGATTTAGACGCTATTGATGAGCAAACTCTTGAAGCTGCCTTGGATGGTGTTAAGGTTAAGGCGCAGGATGGTAGTTTAGAATTTGCTAAAGCAAATAGTGGTGATCGCGTTGTTGAAGCTGCTGTTGCTGCTGGATTGTTCCGCACAATTTCTGAAGCTCGTCGTGCTATTGAAGCCGGTGGTTTGTACGTTAACAATAATCGAGTAGACAGTGTCGATGACATTTTGAATGATAATTCATTCTTACATGGTCGTTTTGCTTTGATTCGTAGGGGCAAGAAGGCTATTGGCGCTGTTGAGCGTGCTTAGTTTTTTAAGCGTGTTTGATTTGTTTTTAATATTAGATTTTTAGTATAATTTTATATTTTTAGAATTTGAAAGGTATGCCAATAATGGGCGAAGAACGCGGATCGCGTAGTGGTAAGTCGTTTGGTAATCGTGGCCATTTTAGCCGTCAAAATGGCGGTAAAAATGGTGGAAACGGCGAGCATCGTGGCGGATTCCATAAGGGTGGATTCCACAAAGATGGTGGCAGAAAGTTTAATCACCGTGATGGCGAACGTAGATTTGAGCACAATGATCGCAGATATGATGATCATAAGAACGGTCGTCGTGACGATTTTGAGCGTGATTCTGGTAGTTCAGAAGGTTTAAGACGCAATGGATTCCACAAAGGTGGATTCAATAAGAGCGGTTTTAAGAAGGATAACGATCGTAGGTTTAACCATCGTGATAATGATCATAGGTTCAACCGTGATAATCGTGATAACCGCAATGATCGCAGATTCGATAGAAAAGATAATCACGAAGCTCGCAGAAATCGTGGTTTTGATTCCAAGTCGGAAGAAAATGGCAATCCAAGGTACAAGAAGTTTGATCGTGATAATCGTGGCGAGCGCAATGATCGCCGCTTTGAAGATAATCGCGGTGGCTTCCGCAAGGGTGATTTTAAGAAGAATGATTCTAGAAAGCGCGATTCAAAGTCGTCTTTCCGATTTGAAAATGGCCCTCGTAGAAACTCGGATGGAACTGTTTCTTACCCATCTCAAAACCCTTATACTGATAGGCGTCCAGGCGAACCTAAGATGCCTAAGGGCTTAGAGTATTCCATGCTTTCTAAAGAATCTCGTGAGCGTTTGCGCGGTCTTTCTAAGGAACATTCTGAAAATATTGGTTTGCATATTCTCGCAGCTTATGCTTTGCAAGAAGAAGATCCAGAGCTTGCATTGGAACATGCAAAGTGGGCTGCAAAGCAGGCATCGCGTATTGATTTTTCGCGCGAAACATTAGGATTTATTGCATACCGTCAGGGTGATTACAAGCTTGCTGCGCGCGAGTTTAGAACAGCTATGCGAATGAATGGCTACATGGATTATCTTCCATTTATTGCCGATTGTGAGCGCGGTATGGGCAACCTTGATAAGGCTTTGGAAATCTGCATGTCGGATGAAGCTAGAAGGGTTACTGGCGAAGTCAAGGCAGAAATGTTCCTTGTGTACGCAGGTGTTTTGGCAGATACAAACCATTCAGATAAGGCTATTGAGCTTGTTCACGCAATGGGTAGGTCTAAGGGTTTGCCTGGCGAGTATAGAATGCGTGCAGTTCAGGCGGAACAGTACTTCCTAGAGGAGGCTGGGCGAAGTGATGAGGCTATTGAGCTTGACTCTTTGCTTGATCGCTTAGAAGAGGAATACGCAGATATTGAAGACGAAGAAAATCCAGAAGATGTTGTGATTGACTACGATTTGGAACATCTTAATGACGCGATTATGGACGAAGTTGGCATTAGTGAAGATGATGCGCAATTTGCTCCAGCTGATGATTTGGAAGATGATTCAGATGATTCAGATGATTCAGATGATTCGGGCGAAGATTCAGACGATTCAGACGATGATTCACAAATCGCAGACAATACTGAAACTATAGAGATGAGTGCAGTTAAGTCTGAAGAGGAATAGTACAACCATATCTTCTAAGCCCGGCTTCTGTATTATGAGAGTATAGTAAGCCGGGCGTTTGCTACTTTGATATTTTTAAAATCATGCGGGGATATTCTATGCAACTTGATGAACGAACGAATTTTTCAAATAGTAAATCTGCGTTAAGCAAGAATTTTCGCTTAGCTTTGCTTGACTTAGACGGCGTAGTGTATAGAGGCGGAAAATCCGTTGAATATGCTGCTGAATCAATTGAAAATGCTCAAAAAAATGGCATGTTTATTGAATATACGACTAATAATTCTTCTCGTTTTCAAGGAGTTGTAGCAAGTCAACTAGAAAGTTTCGGCTTAAAAGTAGAGCCGTGGCAGATTATAACTTCTTCTGTTGTTGCAGCAAGAATGGTTGCTCGCTACGTTCCGAGCAATTCTAATGTTTTAGTGCTTGGAGCCGATCATCTCATACAAGAGGTTCGTAGTGCTGGTCTTAATCCAGTAAAGTCTTGTAAAGACAATCCAAAAGCTGTTATCCAAGGCTGGTATCCGCAAATGACTTGGCAAGAAATGGCACAAGTCGCTTTCGCAGTAGAGCATGGAGCTAAGTATTTTGTTACTAATCGCGATTTAACAATTCCACGTGAGTTCGGTATAGCTCCTGGATGCGGTTCTATGATTCAAGCTGTAGTAAATGCAACTGGAGTTGAGCCTATTGCTTCTGCTGGAAAACCCGAGTGCGCAATGTATGACGAAGCGAGATTGTTGGTTGCTGCAAATGCAAATCACAATGATGAAGATGTTAAAGAATATGCAGAAAAAGATGAGTTTGGGAATCCTGTAATAAGTATTTCGCGCTCGCTAGCCGTAGGAGACCGATTGGATACAGACATCGAAGCTGGTACCAGAGGGGGATATGAGTCTCTTCTAGTGCTTACTGGTGTCACCAATCCGCGTATGTTGCTTGAGGCTCCAAAACACTTGCGACCAAGCTTTGTTTCTAAGGATTTAAGAGGACTAAACGAGGCTCATGAGTTTCCAAAGCGTGTTGACGACGTTACATTTGTATGCGGAACTTCTAGAGCACAAATTGTTTGTAACTCTATTGAAGTAAACAATCCTAATGATTGCAATGCTTTGCGTGCTGCTTGTGCGCTCACTTGGCGTTTAAAGGATAGTGGAAAATCGCTTGAAGACTACATTCTTCCAGAGTTTTCTCTATGAATATATGAGTTTGCATATGTGTGTATGAGGATTTTTCAATGTCTGACGGAGATGATTTAGTTCAGCGATTAGATTGTGAACTTGTAAATCGCGGATTAGTGAAAAGTAGAACTACAGCTCAGCGTTTAATTAAGTCTGGGTTAGTAAAAGTAGATAATCGAATTGTTTATAAATCATCATTTTTAGTAGAAAAAGCGCAAGAAATAAGTTTTGATGAATCAAAAAAAGAAAATTCTTGTCTTAAATATGTTTCTAGAGGAGCACTCAAATTAGAAGGTGCGTTCTCTTTATTTGAAGATTTAGGATTAAAAGTTTATTCAAATACTAAAGCGCTAGATATTGGTGCTTCAACTGGCGGTTTTTGCGATTATTTGTTGCAAAATGGCGTTAATCGCGTTATTGCTTTAGACGTTGGACACGGTCAATTGCACCCAAAGATCGCAAGCGATCCGCGCGTTATCGAAATGAGTGGCGTAAATATTAGAAATGTTTACGCGCAAGATCTGCCTTACAAGCCTAATCTTATAGTCTCAGATGTTTCTTTTATATCTCTTACTTTTGTTATTCCAGTAATCGCGCGTATTGCGCAAAACAACGCGAATATTGTTCTTCTTGTAAAGCCACAATTTGAAGTTGGTAAAGGAAATCTTGGAAAAGGCGGAATTGTAACAGATAAAGACCTAAGACTTAAAGCATTAGAAAATATTAAAGAATGCGCTAAAAATAGTGGTTTAAAAGTTGTTTCAACTCATGAATCTCCTATAGAAGGAACTCATGGAAATATTGAATATCTTCTTTATGCGCAATTTAATAGTTAAAAATAATTATTTGATAAATATTTTTTACATAAGCAGTACAATGCGCAATATGTAGTGCAACAATTACAATATTTATTGTTATTTGCAAAACCACAAAGGGGCTGTGTTATGCCAGAACTTTTAGTAGATGATGATGCTTCTTATGCTCGTCGCGCTCTGGTAGTTACGCATGCGCGTCTTGATAGTCACAGTGCCGTTGTAAATCAAGTTACCACGCAGCTTAGTAGTGCTGGTTTTCATGTAGATGTGTTTCATAGTGCTGCCGTATCTGATTTTGCGCAAAAAACAGCACATGTTATTGATGAAAACACAGAGATTGTTGTTGTGCTTGGTGGAGATGGCACAATGCTTCAAGCTGCAGAATTGGTGCATTGCACTCCTGTTCCAATCATAGGTATAAATCTTGGTCATGTTGGATTTTTGGCAGAATTTGAAAGCTTCCAAATAGATGAGGCTATTAGAAGAATTGCTCAAAAAGATTACTTTTTAGAGCATAGGATGGAAGCTCATGTAGATGTTTGGCTTCCTGGAGCGAGTGAGCCTTTAAGTGATTGGGCGCTTAACGATATTACTTTAGATAGGGCAGATCGCGGTAGAATGGTGGAGCTTTCGATTCGCGTTGATAATGTTGAAATGTCGTCTTTTGGCTGCGATGGTGTTATTGTTTCTACTCCTACTGGTTCTACTGCGTACGCATTTTCGGCAGGAGGTCCAATCATGTGGCCAAACGTTGAGGCTTTGCAACTGGTTCCTTTGGCTGCACACGCGCTTTTTTCTAGACCATTGATTATCGGAGCAGGTTCAACTTTTACTATTGATATTTTGGAAGATTCAGCTTCTGGTGGTTGGATTTGTTGTGATGGTAGGCGTCAAAGGGCTTTACCGCAAGGCTCTAGGATTCAAATTCGTCAGTCCAAAGATGAGCTGTTTTTAGCGCGTCTTTCTGGTGTTCCATTTACGCAAAGATTAGTTACTAAGTTTGATTTGCCTGTAGTTGGTTGGCGCGAAAATCGTCGTAAAAAGTCTTCCAAACCTAAGGAATATGAGGCTAATCTTCATAATGAAACCGATAGGAATTATGAAGATGTTCCAAATGTCTCAAATAACTACCATAACCCTAATAGCTTAAACTCGTAGGGGGCATCCTTGCTTGAAGAATTAGAAATTCGTAATTTAGGACCAATCTCTCACGCGGTTATTACTCCCTCATATGGAATGACTGCTATTACTGGAGAAACAGGGGCTGGAAAATCTATGCTTCTAAGCGCTATAAGACTTATATCTGGAGGAAAAGCTGATTCTTCTAGAATTGCATCTTTTGCGTCAGAATCATGGGCGCAAGGCGTTTTTTCTGTTTCAAAGTCAGGAATTGTTTCTAATCTTTTGCAAGAATCTGGGATAGATGTTGAAGAATCTGAAGGCGATGATTCTAAAATAGATGTTTATGTATCTCGTACTGTTCCAAAATCTGGTAGGTCTAGGGCGGTAGTATCTGGTTGTTCTGTTCCTAAGACTTTGCTGGATAAAATTTGTTCGCAAACAATAACAATTCATGGGCAAAGTGATCAGTTGCGTATAGCAACAAGTGCAAAACAGCGTGAGTTCTTGGACTCAATTTCTTGTGATTCAAAAGAATTACAAGAATATTCTGTGGCATTTAAAGAATGGCAGGATGCTGTTGAATCTTATAACAGGCTTATAAATCAAGAATCTTCTTCTAAGCAGCGTGCAGATTATTTGCGAGAATCGCTAGAAAAAATTCGCCAAATCGATCCAAAACGGAATGAAGATGAAGAGCTTAAAGCTAAAAGAGATCGCATAGAAAACGCTGCTCAAATCGTTGGAGCTATTAGCGAAGCAATTTCTTCGTTAGACGCAAGTCAAATTGACTACGGCGCAATAGATTCCGTTGACGCATTACATTTGGTTGACAATGCATCTAAGTCAATTCGCTCAATTCGAGTTGACGGAGATTATAGCGCGATTGCAAATCAACTTGACGATATTTCTTCCCAAATTTCCGACATTGTTATGCAGCTCGCTCAGCAATTAGATGTTGATGAGAGTCAGGAAGATCTAGACGCTATTAACAATCGTATTCACGATTTAAGCGATTTAACACGCAGATGGGGTCCACAGATCGACGATGTTTTAGAGTGGGCTAAAAAGGCACAATTTGAGCTTGAAGATTTAGATGATTCACCTGAGGCTATTAATCGCGCTAAAAAAGCCTGTGATAAATATTATTCTAATGCCAAAAATTTAGCAGATAAACTTTATGATTTGCGCAAAAGTGCAGCAGAAAAGTTTAGTTTTGAAGTTAGTAAAGAGCTTGAATCTTTGGCTATGCAAGATGCTCAGCTTTTAATCAAAGTTAATAGGCGTAAAGTAGATGAAACTGGAGTAGTTGACTTAGATTCTCATGGTTTAGACAACGTTGAGTTTCTTTTTAAGCCTTTCCCGTCGTCTGATTATTTGCCAATGGGTAGCAGTGCTTCAGGTGGAGAGTTAAGTAGACTTATGTTAGCTATGGAGTTGGTTGCGGCAAAATTCAATAACAGCGACTCTCATTCTATGACTTTTATTTTCGACGAGGTTGATGCGGGAGTTGGAGGAGTTGCAGCAGTGGAATTAGGCAAACGCTTAGCTCAACTTGCTAAAAGTTCTCAGGTGATTGTTGTAACGCATTTGGCTCAAGTTGCTTCTTTTGCTGATGTTCAATTTGTGGTTAGAAAAAGTTTTAGTGATTCATCGGTTTCTGGTGATTCTTCTAATGATTTTAACTCTTCATTAGTCGTAGATACTACTGTTACTAAGTTGGATGATTCACAGCGTGAGCAGGAAATAGCCAGAATGCTTTCTGGAAGTCAGTCGCAAGCTTCTTTAGAGCATGCTAGAGAATTGTTAAAAACAAGCAAAATTTAATCTAAAATCTGAATCTAATTCAAAGTAATTTTTATAAAACAGGATTAATATCAGGATTAATAATATGAGCGAAAATGTGTTAGTTGATAATTCAAATTGTGCAGCAATTTTTGATTTTGATGGTACTTTGCTTGACTCTTTACATGTTTGGGATGATATAGACGAAAAGAGTTTTGCTAAACGCGGTATTAAAGTGCCTGATGATTTTGCTGATTCCACTGCAACAATGACTCCTCGAGAAGTGGCTGATTATGTTATTGCACGTTTTGGTTTTACGGATTCTCCCGAAGATTTAATGCAGGAATGGAATTATATGGCTAATGAAGCTTATTCTAATCAACTGCTTCTTAGAAAAGGTGCAAAAATTTACGTGGATTATTTGCATAAAACAGGTGCAAAATTAGTTCTTATGACTACTCTTTCTAAATCTTTATGCGAATCATCTTTAAAGCGAACAGAATTATGGCAATATTTTGATTTGATGATTTTTGGTGAAGATTTACAATCAGATGGGAAAAATAGTCCTCAAACTTATTTAGATTTGTCCAATAGAATAGGTGTAAAACCAGAGTATTGCACTGTTTTTGAGGATTCAGCTATAGCTTTAAAGTCGGCTCGTTTGGCTGGAATGAAAACTTGTGGTGTAGCGGATTTAGATAATAGTGATTTAAATCCAGAATTTAAAAATTGTTTCACAGTTTTTTGTGATTTTGATTTCGCTCCAAAAGTGTTATGCAAAAAACTAAGTGAAAATCAAAATTAAGTTGAGGTTTCACATACCCCGGGTTTTGTCGCGTGCAAAATGCACACGGATGACCATCCATCTCGATTTGACGTTACCGCCAAACTCTAGCAGTCTACCCGAAGACTTAGGCGAGCAGCCCTTAAACACCTTCTACTTGACCTTGCTCCCAATGAGGCTTGCCATGCGGCTAACTGTTACCAGAAGCCCGGTGGTCTCTTACACCGCCGTTTCACCCTTACCTAAACAAAAGTTTAGGCGGTCTATTCTCTGTTGCGCTATCTCTCAGGTTGCCCTGGGCGGACGTTATCCGCCATTGTGCTCTACGGAGCCCGGAAGTTCCTCAGCTACTCCGAATGAACATTGCAGCCGCGGTCATCGTGAAACCTCAACCTTCCCAATTATAACAGACGTTTTAATTTTGCGCATATTTTGCGACTCGCTAGAAAATGGCGGCTTTTAGCGGATATAATGGATGTATCAGCGGCGCTGGTGCCGTTGACGTGTACACAAACCGATTTATATCGGATTACTTAAGGAGGTTCGCATGGAAATCGTCATCACCGGACGTCATACGCAGATTAAGCAAAGATTCCGTGACGTTGTGGAAAGCAAGATGAATCGTGTGACCGCCATTGCTCCAGATGCGCAGCGCATTCAGATTGTGCTTAACACTGAGGGCAATCCAAGGCAGGCAGATACTGCAAAAAGAGTTGAAATTACTGTAGTTGCAGGAAGTACGGTTATTCGCGCAGAAGCATCTAGCACAGACCAATACAGTGCATTGGATATGGCTCTTGATAAGTTGACGCTTCGTTTGCGCAGAACTCGCGATCGTCGTAAGGACCATCGTCGTGGATATGAGCAAATGGTTCCAGTTGATTTGGGTGTTGCAGAGCCAGAAGTTGAAACAACTGTTGAAGAAGTTGCACAAGAAGATGGAACGAATAGTGCAGATGCTGCGGTTGCTTCCGACTTGGGTCCTGGCGAATCAGTAGAGGTGAGTGTTGGAGATACTCCTATTGTGATTCGTCGCAAGCTTCATATTGCTGAGCCAATGAGCATTGACGAAGCGTTGTATGAAATGGAACTTATTGGTCATGATTTCTTCCTGTTCGTAAATAAGGAAACAATGAGACCTTCGGTTGTGTATCGTAGGCATGGATGGAGTTATGGTGTGTTTGAAATTGATACTCCAGAAAACGTTTCTAAAAAGAAGTAATAAAGAAGTAATAAAGCAAATAAGGGTAAAACATTATTAAATAGAAATTAACTCATATGAGTCAATGCCCGTCTAGTAAAAGTCTAGGCGGGCATTTTATGCGTTGTTTTGGACTCGCTAGCTGCAAAAATCGTAGCCGTCGCGTAATATAGGCACAGTTTACGTCTATATTGGCTAGCCGAATAATAGACACGACCTAAGGGAGCTAAACGTGGTAGATATCGTCGATAAAGCCTTGCGCATGGGTGAAGGCCGTCAATTGAAGCGCCTTGAGAATGTTGCAAAGGCTGTGAATGCGCTAGAAGATGAGATTTCTGCGCTTTCCGATGAAGAGCTTAAAGGGCAAACGGCAAAATTCAAGCAGAAGTTAGACAATGGTGCAAAACTTGATGATTTAATGCCAGAAGCATTTGCTACAGTAAGAGAGGTTTCAAGGCGTACTCTTGGTCAGCGTCATTTTGACGTTCAGCTCATGGGTGGTGCAGCATTGCATTGGGGCAATATTGCAGAAATGAAGACTGGTGAAGGTAAAACACTTGTTGCAACACTGCCTAGCTATTTGAACGCTTTGGAAGGTAAGGGCGTTCATGTTGTTACTGTTAACGACTATCTTGCTAGCTATCAAAGTGAGCTTATGGGTCGTATTTACAGGTTCCTTGGCATGAGCGTTGGATGCATTATTACAGATCAGCAGCCTCCAGAGCGCAGGAAGCAATACAACGCAGATATTACTTACGGCACAAACAACGAGTTTGGTTTCGACTATTTGCGAGACAACATGGCTTGGGAAAAGGGCGATCTTGTTCAGCGTGGTCATCACTATGCAATCGTCGATGAGGTTGATTCCATTCTTATTGATGAGGCTCGTACGCCACTTATTATCTCGGGACCTGCCGAAGGTGATGTTACGCGTTGGTATCGCGAGTTTGCAAAGCTTGTTCTAAAGCTTGATCGCGATGTTGATTACAAAATTGATGAGAAGCGCAAGACTGCTGGTATTTTGGATCCAGGCATTGCAAAGATTGAAGATTATTTAGGTATTGATAATCTTTACGAGCCAAGCAACACTGCTTTGATTGGCTACTTGAACAATGCTTTGAAAGCTAAGGAATTGTTCCTTCTTGATCGCGATTATGTTGTTACTAATGGCGAAGTTTTGATTGTTGACGAGCACACTGGCCGTGTTCTTCCAGGTCGTCGTTATAGCGAAGGCTTGCATCAGGCGATTGAAGCTAAAGAGAATGTTGAAGTAAAAGCAGAAAATCAGACTTTTGCAACTATTACTTTGCAAAATTACTTCCGCATGTACGACAAGCTTGCTGGCATGACTGGTACTGCAGAAACGGAAGCTGCCGAGTTTATGGGAACATACAAGCTTGGCGTTCTTCCAATTCCTTCTAACCGTCCAGTTATTCGTATGGATAAGGATGATTTGATCTTCCGCACTAAGAAGGAAAAGCTTGCTGCGATTGTTCGAGACGTAGCTCAGCGTCATGCAAAGGGTCAGCCTGTTTTGCTTGGTACTGCATCGGTTGAATCTTCCGAAATCGTTTCTTCGCTTTTGGATGTTGCTCGTATTCCTCATCAAGTGTTGAATGCTAAGCAAAACGCTAAGGAAGCAGCTGTTGTTGCTGTTGCAGGTCGTAAGGGTGCTGTGACTGTTGCTACAAACATGGCAGGTCGTGGTACAGATATTATGCTTGGCGGAAACGTTGAGTTTTTGGCAGATGCAAAGCTTAAAGCAGAAGGCTATTCTCCAGACGATACTCCAGAGGAGTACGAGAAGCGTTGGCCAGGTGTTTTGGCAGAAGTTAAGGAACAAGTTAAAGACGAGCACGAAGAAGTTAAGAAGCTTGGTGGCTTGTATGTTTTAGGCACTGAGCGCCACGAATCTCGTCGTATTGATAATCAGCTTAGAGGTCGTTCTGGCCGTCAGGGTGATCCTGGTGAATCGCGCTTCTACTTAAGCTTGGAAGATGACTTAATGCGTTTGTTCAACACTCAGCTTGTTGCGCGTGTTATGGCTAAGGGCTTGCCAGAAGGTGAGCCAATCGAATCTAAGTATGTTTCTAATGGCGTGCGCACGGCTCAAAAGACTGTTGAGGCGCGTAACTTTGAAATGCGTAAGAACGTTTTGAAGTACGATGATGTTATGAATAAGCAGCGTACTGTTATTTATTCAGAACGTCAGATTGTTCTTAAAGGTGAAGATATTCATGAAGATATCTTGAAGTTTATTAAAGATACTGCCGATAGCTATGTTCGCGGAGCTATGAACGGTTCTGATAAGCCAAAGAACTGGGATTGGGAAGGTCTTAAAGACGCTGTTAATGCTGTTATGCCAATTATTTTGGATTGGGATCAGCTTCGCCTGCAAATTGAGTCTCTTAAGGGAGAAAAAGCTGTTGAAGCTTTGCGAGACACTATAGTAGATGGCGTTACTACTATTTACGCTGTGTTTGAAGAAAGAATGGGTTCTGATAACTTGCGCCAGTTTGAGCGTAGAGTTGTTCTTGCTGTTCTTGATCGAAAGTGGCGTGAACATCTTTATGAGATGGATTATTTGAAGGATGGTATTGGTTTGCGCGGTATGGGTCAGCGTGACCCTTTGGTTGAATATCAGCGCGAAGGATTCCAGATGTATAACTCAATGATTGAGGCAATTAAGGAAGAGTCTATTCAGCTTCTATTCCGTATGAATCTCGAGCAGATTGTTGCGGAAACTGAAAACCAAGATGATTCTTATGTTGATGCCGATATTCAGCAAGCAGAACAAGAAGAAGATGAGCATTCTGGAATCGTTGGTCCTGCTCCTATGAGCCATGCTGATGGTGAAGTGCCATTGAGTAAGCGTCCAAAGGTTGAAGAATGGAAGACTCCTTGGGCTGATGGTCGTACCTTCCCAGGAACGAACAAGAATGATGAGTGCCCATGTGGCTCTGGCAGAAAGTACAAGTTATGCCATGGTCAGAATGAGGATTAAAATAATTTTAGTTTAAACGAAGATTAAATTTTAAGTTGTAATCTTTAAAAAATGAGGCTGGTGCTTTAACATCAGCCTCATTCTTTTGTATAAATGCACTTAAACTCGTGCGCCTTTTCCGTAGTCGTTGTAATCTTCACTAGAAGTATAATTTTTCTTTCTACTCATAAGTAAGCCTGCAGATCCAACAAGAAACAGAAAAGCGCTTATAGTACCTGAGTATGCTGCGAAATATGGCACTAAGACGCTAAGAATTACGCCCAAAATACCCAGAATAAGAATAGTCCATAAAACTATGAGGGTAATAGAAATATTCTTAAAATGTGGGTTTGGTGGAACAAAATCGTCTCCGTAAGAATCCATTGTTTCATCAACATCTAACCAACTGGTCTTAACGTTATCTCTTGGACCAGCATTATTGTATGACGCTATTTTAGTAAGTGGTTTTGTCGCCTGACTAATACGTTTTTTAAAGATTTTCGCACTTTTAGATTTCTCTATTTCTTTAAAATCTTCTGCATGATCTCTAATAAAATCAGACCAATTCTCATTAAAAGAATTATCGCCAAAAGAATCGTCATTATTGTTGTTTGAGTTTTTGTCCTCAGGGTGAGGGGAGTTGGTATTCTTAGAAGAAGTCATAAATTATACTGTAGCAAGTCTGCTTGATTGCGTAATGATTCGCTTTTAGTAACTCTTGCTAGAAGGGGTTTTTAGAATGTTGTATTGGTTCTTTGTAAAGGGGTTTGGATTTATTGCGCGTTTACGGATTAATCCTATTGCTCAAGGCGTTAACAACATTCCTAAAAAAGGTGGGGCTATTATTGCCGCAAATCATCTTGCCGTGATTGACGATGCACTTTTGCCTCTCACATGCCCTAGGATGATTCATTTTATGGGTAAAGCCGAGTATTTTGAAGGCAAAGGATTAAAGGGTCGCTTTAAAAAATGGTGGTTTACGTCCGTTGGCGTATTCCCAGTGGATCGTTCTGGAGGTTCTAAATCTCTTGGGGCATTGAATCATGCTCGTGAGATATTAGAAAATGGACAGCTTTTTGGAATTCATATTGAAGGAACTAGAAGTCCTGATGGAAGATTGTATAAGGGACATACTGGTGCAGCTCGCTTAGCTTTGGAAACAGGATGCCCGATTATTCCAGTTGCGATTATTGGTACTAGGGAATTGCAAAGGCATGGTCAGGTTATGCCTGCAAAGGGCTATACAAAGGCTATTTATGGCGAGCCTATTGAAGTTGAAAAAATGAATCCAGAAGATATTACGCACGATATTCTTCGTGAGCTTACCGATAGAGTAACCAAGACAATTCAAAAAATGAGCGGTCAAGAATATGTTGACGAATATGCTCAAACCGTTAAAAAGCGTATTATGACAGAATCAGCGAAATAAGCTGGTAAATTGTTTGTTGTAGATTATTTGAGTAAAAATATTTTGATTCAAACAACCTACAACATAACTCACAACATTTCATACAACATTTCATACAATGTGTGTGTAGCATTACCTACGTTATTTGTATAAATCAAATAACGGTTAATGTAACAACTGTTGGGTTTCCTCTTTCATCAAGAACACGAACTTGCGTACCAGGAGCTACAGACTGGAATCTTACCGTGTGCATAAAGTCTCCAAGCGGAGCGGAAACATTTACTTTTAGTCCTAGGGCTTCAAGAGCTTTTCGAGCGTCGTTAGCATTTTTATTGCGAACATCTGGCATAGTAACAGTTCTTGGACCTTTGGAAACAACGACATTTAGTTTATCTCCCCAATGAAGTTGCGCTCCTTTTTCTACAGATGTGCTAATAATTTTGCCTTTTTCAACGGTATCATTGAACTCTTCACTGTATGTTGGAACAAGTTTTGCGTCGTTAAATGCTTTATCCGCATCTTCTTTTGTTCGGTTAACAACATCTGGCATAGAAACAGGCATAGGACCTTTAGATAATACAACAGTAATATTCTTATTGTGATTCATTTGCATTCCTGGTGTTGGAGAAATTTCTACAACACAGCCTTTAGGAACATCTAATGAATAAACGTCGTTGCTTTCTTTGTGATTAATAGAAGTAAAACCAGCTTTGCGTAAAGCTTTTATAGGATTCTTACCAGTTGTTGATGTTGGATCGATAATATCTTCAGGAATTGTAGATTGTCGTATTCCTTTTGACACAATAACATGAACTTTATTATTTCCGTGCTTAGATACATGACCGCCACTGAAATCAGGATTAGTGGAAATAATGTTTCCAGAAGGTATATTATCGCTAAATTCTTTTTGAACAGAATAAGGAATATTGGATATTTTAAGAGTTTGCTCGTAATCAAACCATGGAATATTTGTGATTTTGCAAGCTTCTTGTGTTTTGCATGACTGCGTATTTGGCTTCGGCAAAGACCAGTAGCTTCCAGGTCCTAGATAATACCAGTAAGAACCAAATGCGATTGCTGCTGCAACAACTGCCGCGCTGCTAACAGCTATAATAACAACTTTATTGTGTAATTTTTTATGATTAGAGTTTTGACTTTTACCGTCAGTACTTAAATCATTCTTATTAAATTGAGGCGCACGCATAGCAATAGTTAGCATATTGCTATCATTAAAATCTTCAAGTTGATTCACACTGTTTGAAGAATTTTGACTATTGGAATAGTTAAAATCACTGTTACTGTTTTTTTGAACTATTGTCATAGTTGCATCAATATCAGTTGTTTTATCAATATCAGTTGTTTTATCAAGGTCTTTAGTTTTAGACAAGACCTCATTTCCAATATTGTTAGGATTAGAACTACTCTGATTTACATTCTCTTTATTAACTTTATCAGCATTATTCGCATTGTTCGCATTAGGAGGAAGAGGTATGTTAGAGTAATTACTTTTATCGAATTTATCTGAATCAGACATTCTATTTTCAGTTTTGATTGCGTCTAAAGTCGTATTTAAAAGTTGATCTTCACTATCGTAATTTGGATCAAACTTATATTGCCAATCTTCTTTAGGCATGTTAGCGCAAATTTGTCTAAGCATACTAAGTGCTTTAGAAGCGTCACTCGGTCTTTTTTCCATTTCTCGAGCAGTAATAGAGGCAAGAAAATCAGCTATAGAAGAGTTGATGTCGCTACAAATTGTTTTTATAGATGGAGTGTCTTCATGAACGTGCTTAAAAACAAGCGTAACAGGATTATCTGCGCTAAATGGAACACGTCCAGCAAGCATTTCCCAAGCCATCATTCCAGCAGAGTATAAGTCTCCTTGAGGAGTGGCAAGATTTTTTTCAATCATTTCTGGAGCTAGGTATGCGGCGGTTCCAAGAAGAAGACCAGTAGAAGAAAGTGTAGCTTGCGATATAGCGCGAGCAAGACCAAAATCAGTTATTTGCACGTGACCGCGGTCGTTAATAAGAATATTTTCTGGTTTAATATCTCTGTGTACAACACCAGCAAGGTGTGCGGATGCAAGACCATCTAAAGTTTCCGCGAGAACTCGAAGAGTGTCTTTTAGGCTAAATGTGCCATATTTGTTCATTTCGTATCTAAGATTTACTCCATGAACATATTCCATCACCAAGTAGTCAAGCCCTTCAAATTCGCCAGTATCGTAAACCTGAACAATATGAGGATTCGCTATTGCAGCGGCAGATGTAGCTTCACGCCTAAATCTTGCAATAAATTGCTCTCTATGCACTCCTTGAGCTAGTTGAGTATGCATGATTTTAAGCGCAACTGGGCGATTAAGACGCTCATCTTGCGCTTGATAAACGGTAGCCATGCCGCCTTCTGCTATCTTCCGCATTATGCGATAGCGATTCTCAATACACATTCCTGGTTGCGCTTGAACTTCACTCATGTAGTAAATCCCTTATACGCGTATTAAACCAACTACCTAAAAGTGTACAGGCAATACAGTATCCACTAAATATTTAGTATATCAGTGATTTTACTGCCATTCTCTAGGAATGAATTTGCTAGAAACCTCGTTCAATATGGATTTTCCAAATTCAGATAATGTACTGTTATCTATTTTTTCTTGCGATTCAACCCAAAGATTGTGAATGCGCTTTTTAGACTTACTTATAGCACCACTCTGATTGAAAATGTTAATAATCCTATTAACATCATCTTCATTGCGATTATTAGAGTTATAAGCATCTATCAAAAATAGACGGTCTTCGCTTGAAGAAAGATCTAGAGCATCAGCCAAAAGGACAGTGCGTTTACCTTCTCGAATATCGCCTCCAATAGGCTTTCCAGTGTGAGCAGAATCTGAAACAATATCAATAAGATCATCTGCAATCTGAAAAGCAATTCCCAATGGTTCACCAATATCATTCGCCAACTTAATAGCGTAATTTTTATTAAGTCCAGCAGATAAAAATCCGAGCGCAAGTGGAGCTATAGTTGTGTAACTTGCAGTTTTCCAACGAAAAACATTTATTGAGGATTCTGCTAGTTTCTTTGGATTTTTAAGGCTCATCATTTCTATGGAAAGATCTAAAACTTGACCAATACCAACGTTTCTTTGCATATTTGCAAACTCGCCTAAAACTTCTTGAGGATTGCGCAAATTAGTACATGCTTTTCTAGTTATGTCAAAGCTTTGAGTTGCTAAAATATCTCCAAGCATTAATCCAAGTCCAATGCCGATATGCTTGCTATTGCATGCTTTGCTCAATGCGCAATATGCGCTTGGTCTTCCTCGTCTTAAAGCAGATTCGTCGATTATATCGTCATGTACAAGTGCTGCAGTTTGAAAGACTTCTAAAGCACATGCAACATCTAGCATTGCGCAATATGCAGTGTCTTTAGAGCAGTTACCGCGTACTGCATCGAAAGCTTCTAAAGCTAAGTAAGCTCTGAGTCTTTTGCCGCCTTCACTAGAAGAAATTGCTTGTCTCACTACATCTTTAAGTGTTTTATCACAACTAGAAATAAGGTTTTTACAAGCTAAAGAATTAAATTGGTCATAAATTAATTCGCTTATACGCGTCTCTATACATGACTTTTGCGAATCTAAACTCATATTAAGAGTTATCCACATGCCTTAGACATTACAAAATGAGTATTTTTCTAGTATTTTCTAGGATTTTATAGCCTTTAACCACATTGCGTTATTTTTATTGCACTAATTTGTTTCTGCTGCAAAACTCTTATTACCAAGTTAAAAACAGTATAAAAACACAACAAAATAAGGAGGAATTATGCAAATAAAAAGTGAATTGAAAAACAAGCAAGTTTTTGAAGATAATGATCATGAATATTCAACTTTGAAAGAATTAACAAATTTATATGCTGCAGGTACGTTTTGCGGAATATCTGAAGAGTACTTTGCTATGACTTGTGTTGCTGGAAATAGTATAGAAAAAGTGAATATCAGTAATGTTCCAAAAGAATGTATGACAGTTTTAGATATTCCTAAAGATTATATTAACAAACATCATAATTATGAAGATTATTGGATTAAATGTCTTAGAGATTTAACGCCAGATCTTTTTGAAAAATACATAGGCATAGATTATATGAGCAAAAATTTGAATGTTAAAAAAGAGGAAGCTGTATTTTCAAGTTATGATATTTTTGTTACACAATCTATACGAAACTGGCATAACATGGTTTCTAAAAAAGACGGCAATATTGTGGGTTATGACTTAATAATGTTGCCGATTGCAATGCTAAATAACATTAATGTTCGAGATACTCTGCTTGTGTCTTTACTAGACAGTAAAGGCGAGTATTACAACATAAATGATCTACTCGTGCTAGCTTTAGCTCCACGAGAAAAAGAAAGATCTAAGGAATTAAGAGATTTTCTAGAAGAAAAATTTAACGAAGAATATGAGTTGCCTGATATTTGTAAAGCGCTAGACGTTGTTAACTTGCTAAAAGCTATGACTTATGTTGTAGATAATAATCCTAAATTAAAAGTACAAGTTTACGCATTGATGTCTTATATAAGCTGGTGGTTTAAGCTAGGAGATGTTGAAAGATACGTTTCAATGGCGCTAGAAATTGATCCTGATTGTTCTATGGCTATGATTGTGGATAATGCATACAAAAGTCATGTTGAGCCAGCATGGTGTAGAAAATTCGCCACGCCGCAAGTAGGGAAGCAGAAAAAATCGTCCTTAGAAGATGATTTACTTCTTAAGTAAAAGTTGCCCTTGCCATAACTATGCCTTTGTGGTATAGTGAGATGCCTTTAAAGGGCATAGCAAGGTATGATGAATGCCTTAATATGGCGGATTACTTTGCACATAGCAGGGAATCTACAGGAGGAAAAGTTTGGCGAGCGAAGATACATCTATTGTCGATTCCAAGATGGGCAAGGAAGAAAATCAGGAATTTAAAATGTCAGAAGATGTTGATGATCAAGATGTAGATGTTGACGTTGATGCAGACATGGATACAGATGAAGAACATATGGATTTAGAAGATTTTGATGAAATCCATGATGATCTTGATGTAGACGATGTTGACAATTTAGATGACGTTGACGATATAAATAATCTGGATGACATTCCAGATGATGAAGATTCCGAAGATTCTGAAGATAATAAAGAAGAGGCGCCACAAGTTCCACAAGCAAAAGGTGCTTTTATTGTTCGAGATGATGATGACGACGATAATCTTACGCCTTCTGGAAATCCTAAGCGTCGAGTAATCGCCACTGGCGCTACAGCGGATCCTGTTAAGGATTATTTAAAGCAGATTGGTCGCGTGAGCCTGCTTAACGCAGAGCAGGAAGTTGATTTGTCAGAGCGTATTGAGGCTGGTCTGTATGCTCAGCATTTGCTTGATACGCAAATTGACCAAATGGAGTTTAAGCGTAAGCGTGAGCTTAAGTGGGCTGCAGCAGACGGTAAGAAAGCTAAAGATCATCTTCTTGAAGCAAACTTGCGTCTTGTGGTTTCTCTTGCAAAGCGTTATACAGGTAGAGGCATGCTTTTCCTTGATTTGATTCAGGAAGGTAATCTTGGTTTAATTCGCGCAGTAGAAAAGTTCGATTGGAAGAAGGGCTTTAAGTTCTCAACCTATGCTACTTGGTGGATTCGCCAGGCTATTACTCGTGCTATGGCAGATCAGGCTCGTACTATTCGAGTTCCAGTGCATATGGTTGAAGTTATTAATAAGCTTTCTAGAGTCCAGCGCCAGATGCTTCAAGATTTGGGTCGCGAACCTACGCCAGATGAGCTTGCGCGCGAGCTTGATATGCCTGTTGAAAAGGTGCAAGAAGTACAGAAGTATGGTCGTGAGCCAATTTCTTTGCACACTCCTTTGGGTGAAGATGGTGATTCTGAGTTTGGCGATTTGATTGAAGATACTGACGCAATCGCTCCATCGGACGCTGTAGCATTCTCGCTTCTTCAGGAACAATTTAGACAAGTTCTTGAAACTTTGTCTCCTAGGGAAGCTGGCGTTATTAAAATGCGCTACGGTTTGGAAGATGGTCAGCCAAAGACTTTAGACGATATTGGTCGAGTATATGGTGTTACTCGTGAGCGTATTCGTCAGATTGAGTCTAAGACAATGTCTAAGTTGCGCCATCCTTCCAGATCGCAAACTTTGCGTGACTTCTTAGATCAGTGATTTTAGAATAATTAACAAGTAAAGTGTCGTATTGTTGCTTTGTTTAGCAGGGATGCGACACTTATTGCTTAGTGGTTGCTTAATATTCGTGTTGTACAAGGGGTAGAAGTGGTCTCTAATAAAGATCGAGAACAGTATGATGCCGACAGTTTGACTGTGCTTGAAGGCTTGGATGCTGTACGAAAGCGCCCAGGCATGTATATTGGCACCACTGATAGTCAAGGTTTAATGCATTGCCTTTGGGAAATCATTGATAATGCTGTTGATGAGGCTTTAGCTGGGGCTTGTGACCATATTATCGTCACTCTTCACGATGATGGTTCTATTGAAGTTGCAGATAATGGACGTGGTATTCCAGTAGATGTAGAGCCTAAAACAAAACTTACAGGTGTTGAAGTTGTTTTAACTAAGCTTCACGCTGGAGCTAAGTTTGGTAATGCTTCGTACAATGCTGCAGGTGGTTTGCATGGCGTTGGATCTTCTGTTGTAAATGCGTTGAGCTTGCGATTGGATGTTGAAGTTGATCGTGATGGTAAAACGCATCACATGGCTTTCCATCAGGGGCATCCTGGAGTTTATAGTGACGCAGATCCAATGCATCCGTCTCCAGCTTCTCCGTTTAAGCGCACTCGCAAGAACAAGCCTACTGAGCTTGAGATTATTGGTACTGTTTCGCCAAAAACTACAGGTACTCGAGTTCGCTATTGGGCTGATCCTGAGATTTTTAACTCAACAGCTCGCTTTAGTTATGAACAGTTAATTGATCGAGTTCGTCAAACTAGTTTTTTGGTTCCAGGCTTGCGCATTACTGTTATTGACGAACACGTGCCAGAAGGCGAATTTAGCGATATTCAAGAGATTGATGTTAGCGCTAGTGATGATGCGAATGCTAATACTAGTGATTTAACAGATGATTTGGCTTTTAAGGATGAATCGCAAGCAACCGTAGATAATGAATCTAATGAGCTAAATCAATCTGAATATGAATCAGAAGAATCTGAATCTGATGGCGAATCAGAAGAAACCACTGCGCAATCTGTTGCAAATAGTGAGTCTTCTAGAGAATTGCAAAATAAGCATCATCCTCGAGTGGTTGAATTTTTGCATAACGGCGGAGTAAAAGATTTCGTTGATTTTCTTTCAAAGGGTCAAGCAGTCTCAGATATTTGGCGTATTTCTGGCGAAGATACGTATGTAGAGGAGACACAAGCTGTTGATTCTGCTGGAGATTTACATGCTCAGCAAGTGACGCGTAAATGTGGCGTTGACATTGCAATGCGCTGGGTAAATGGCTACGATTCAACGATTATTAGTTTCGTAAACGTTGTTGAAACTCCTGGCGGAGGCATGCACGTAGACGGATTCTTGCAAGGATTGACTAAGCAAATTCGTAAAGCTGTTGAAGATAATGCCAGAAAGCTTAAAGTCAATCTTAAAGATTCAAACACTAAGATTGAGCGAGACGATATTCTAGCTGGAATGGTGGCTGTTGTAACAGTTCGCATTGCTGAACCTCAATTCCAAGGTCAAACTAAGGATGTTCTTGGAACTGCTCAAGTTAAGCCAATCGTTACAAAAATGACTGACGCTCAATTTGGGGAAATGATTAGCGGATCCAAGCGAGGATTCAAAGAGCAGTCTGCCAGAGTTTTGGAGAAAATTGTTTCCGAAATGCATGCGCGTATTCAAGCGCGTAAAACTAAGGAAGTTACTCGTAGAAAGAATGCACTTGAGTCTGCTTCAATGCCACCAAAACTTTCTGATTGCCAGCCTGGAAACGATGATGTTGCAGAACTTTTCATCGTCGAGGGTGATTCTGCACTTGGTACGGCAAAAGCTGCTCGAAATTCTGCTTTCCAAGCGCTTTTGCCAATTCGCGGTAAGATTTTGAACGTTCAAAAAGCAAGTCTTGCGCAAATGTTATCCAACAAGGAGTGCGCTGCAATTATTCAGGTTGTTGGAGCAGGATCGGGAGCAAGTTTTGATATTTCGCAAGCGCGTTATAACAAGATTGTTATGATGACAGATGCTGATGTTGATGGCGCGCATATTCGTATTTTGTTGCTAACGCTGTTCTACCGTTATATGCGTCCGCTTATTGAGTACGGTCACGTTTATGCTGCAGTGCCTCCGCTTCACAGAATTGCGCTCGCTGGAAAGCACAAAGGCGAGTATATTTACACGTATTCCGATGACGAATTGGCTGGAAAACTTGATGATTTGCAAGCTAAGGGCATTGATTTTAACAGCGATATTCAGCGCTACAAGGGCTTGGGTGAGATGGATGCGGATCAGCTTGCAGACACCACTATGGACCCTAGAACGCGAATGCTAAGAAGGATTCGTATGGAAGATGCTCAGCAGGCGAGCGAAGTATTCGATTTGCTTATGGGTGATGATGTTCCTCCGCGCAAGCAGTTTATTGTTGATAACGCTGACGACTTCGATCGTTCCAAAATCGATACCTGATTTTGTTTTACTTGTGCGTTAAGTTATTTAATTTGTAATTTTCTTCGCATTATATAATGTGTATTACAAATTTTGAATTGTAATTACATTATGACATTTAGTTAAGTTATAATGATTTTATGATATAATTGCGAATGCAGGTTTGCTTCAATAGTGGAAGTGAATCTGGGATTTTGCATTTATTGATTTTCTTAGAATTTGTTTTATAAGAGGGAAAAATGAACAAGAAAACTGTGATTTTATTATCGACTACGATGATGAGTATTGCTACTGCTGCTTGCGCTTTTTGCGTGGCTCAAACTGCGAATGCTGCTGATACTTACGTGGATTCTGGCACTTCAACTGCAAAAGTTACTACCCCCCCCCCAATTGAAAATAGCTCTTCTCAAAAAACTGGTACTTTTGATAAGAGTGTAATAAAGTCTTCTGATTCTTCTGATAAAGATAATATAAAACCTGAAACGAATTCGAAACCAAATTCTAATACAAATATTGATACGAAGTCTGATATAAAGACTGAATCCAAGCTTGAAGCTAAGAGCGATGTAAAGTCTGATGCAAAGCTTGATACAAAGACTAATGTAAACACTGGCGTTAAGACTACTGCTAAATCTAATGCAGATTCTGTTGTAAATACTGATACAAAGACTGAATTAAATATTGATTCAAAGTCTAAGAGTGAGGAAGCTCCAGTTTCACCAACAATTTTTAATCAAGCGCTTTTTGCTAGTGGTAAGCCAGGTCCTAATCAAACTCCTAAACCTCAAACACAAACAACTGAGCTTAAGGTAAGTCTTTGCTGGGAAACCATGAACAAAGATAATAAAAATGCATTTATTAAGGGTGATAGCGATTTTGGTCAATTGAATTTTGAGAATTGGGACTTTGGTTCCACGCTAGATTCTTCTAGACAAGACGTAAAGGATGCGTTTAAGAATATACAGTTTCAGATAAAAGATACAACTGATAACAAGGTAGTAGCAACAACTACTGGCACCTATGATCCTGATACTGCTACTAGTGCAACCAAAAGCTTGGGTAGTTATGATTCAAACCATACATATGAAGTGTCAGTGGTGAATAGCACAGTTCCAAGCCCGTATTATGTGACATACAATAATGTTTCTGTAGATGAAGGTGATGAATTTACACCTAGTGTTAGCCACTTTACATGGACTCCAGCTAGCGGGTCTAATAAAACGCAAAACAAATATTTTCGTCTTAATGCCTTGGAAATTGTGTATGCCAAGGATGAGGATGTTGCATCTAAGTGTTTCTCGTACGCGCAGCCTCAAAACTCTAATAAGGAGTATCAATCTGACGGAAACTGGAAGTTCACATATAACAAGGATAATATTTTTGAACGTCTTCGTGTAAAAGACAACGCTATTCAATTCCCGATGGATGAAAATGGTAAACCTAAGGTTCCTGTTAAAGCTGGTTACAAGTTTGTTGGTTGGCAGTTCTATGTTGCTAAAAAAACGAATGGTCAACCATACACATCATATGACCGTATGGGGGATGACAATAAAACGATCATTAATAGTACAACCGTTGCGTACGTACCATTTAACGATCAAACTACTGCCTACCCATATTTATTTGCTGTACTTAGAGACAACAAGGGCGTTAATACGTTTGGTAGTATGCTCGGTACGCAATATTGCTCTACAAATCACACATTTGTTGTATTCCCTAAGTGGGAGGTTGCTGGTCATACAGTTACTTTTATGGATGGAGATACTCAATATGCACAAGTAAAAGTGCAAGACAATAAGTCTATTAGTGGTGATGAATGGACTGACCAGTCTATGCCTGCTAATCCTACTAAAGCTGGTTTTACTTTTAATGGTTGGTATCAGGGTAAAAATGGAACTGGTGATGCGTTTACTGGTGATACTGTTGTAGCTAATAGTGATATGACTGTATATGCGTCGTATGTAAAAGAAACATCTCCTACACCTACGCCATCTCCAGCTCCTGAACCAACACCAACACCGACTCCAGTTCCTGAGCTGAAACCAGAGCCAACCCCAACTCCAGAACCTGAGCCAGCGCCTGAGCCAGATGTGACTCCTGAACCTGAGCCAAGACCAGTTCCTGATGTTCCTGGTGGTTTGTGGATTCCTGTTCCTGAGATTGTTCCTGAGAATCCAGAGTATTCTGTTGTTGAGCAGCCTGTGTTGAATCCTGTTCATTCTTCGGATAAGCCGGTGGAGCATTCTGTTGAGCAGCGTTTTAAGGCTGTTGATGCTGGTGAAGCTTATAATGCTAAGGCTCCTGCTAAGCATTTGCCTGATACTGGTGTTTCACTGGTTATGTCTATAAGTGCTTTGTTTGTGTCTTTGTTTGCTGGTTTTGGTTTGTCTATGTTCAAGTCTCGCCGCAAGCATTAAACGCAAATATCGCATATAATCGCGTATAAACGCGTATAAGAATTAAAAAATATTGGGATAAGGCTTCTGAGTAAATGTTTTATAACATAAAGTCAGAAGCCTTATTTTATATGCGATTTTTGATGTAAACTGTATTAAAGGTTTGTTTTAAGAATTATTACTTTGTAAGTCAGTGTTCTATTGTGCTTTATCTTAAAAAGGAGGGTTTATGATTGGTAATAAGCAAGAAGTCTTTGACAAAGATAAGCTTGATTTTGCAATATTTTGTATTGAAAATGTTGCAAATAAGCTTAATCAAAACCCTCGAGATACGTATGATGCTTTGACTAAGAAAAGTAATATTCTTATGTCTTATATTGTTCCATCTTATGATGTTTTGCATACTCAAGGCAAAGAGTATATTACAAATGACATTATTTCCTTTATGCGTGAAAAAGGTGTGGCAAGTTTTAGGGGAGTGATGGATTTTGAAGGCGAATCCTATTTTGTTGCAAAAGAAGTATGCTAGGGTTGTAAGTTTGTTAGCTGAGCGTGCTGGGTTGAGTTATGAGCAGGCGCTTGACGTATTTTACCATTCCGTCACTTATGATTTGATGCGTAATGGTATTTCGGATATGCATTGTATGAGCGACGGATATTTGGTTCAAGATCTGCTTGATGAGATGCATAATTCTAAAATATGTGTTAATGCATGACTTTTGTAATAAATTAAACGATCGCGTGATATATTATGCTTGCATTAGTATTTCGACTATAAAGCGTACAATGTGTGTATGTTTTTACATTATTGCGTTATATATCTTTAAGAGGAAAAATGGGTAAGAGAACTAATATAATTTTGACTAGCGCTATGATGGGTATTGCTACTGCTGCGTGTGCTTTTTGTGTAGCGCAAAGTGCGAATGCTGCTGAAACTTCAGCTGCTTCTTCTGGTGTTAATACGTCTGTAAATTCTTCTGCCGCAACTTCTAATACACTCGGGGGGGGGGGCTTTAGATAGCACTTCCTCAGAACATGCTAAATCCGTTGATGAAGATAGAAGTGCTCCTGAGGAAACGCCTGTATTTGATACTGCTGCTAACTATAAGAAAGTTGGCGAAGATGATGACCAAATTAAGTACACTTATGTGAATAATACTACTAAAAAAATCACAAATCCATTTCCAGATGTAATTTCAGATGACGAGATTGAAAAAGCGTTTAAGAATAAAGAAACTTCTGTAGAAAAAATTTATTTTAAGCCTGCTGCCACTTCAGATAATCCTAATCCCAAAAGTGAGATTGTTAAAAATAGATTCTTAAAGAATGTTGATGGAGAATATATTGTTTACAAAGTATATAAAAATGATTATGTTTCTGGCAAAAATGAGTCACAGATTACTTCATCTCAGGGTGTGTCTGTAAATGGTTCTATATCAAAAGATGGTAGTATTTATGCAGGCTCTGAACAAACAATTACAGCTTCTGCTGAACCAGTTGATTTTGAATTAAATGGTTATACTGTTGCAAAGAATTGTAAAAAGTCTATTGATATTCGCTCTGAGTATGCTTTCAAAAATTACTTATATTTAAAACTCACGTATAAGTATAAGTTTAATTTTGAAAGATTTAAATTTGTGTATGTTTATTGTCATCAGGCTGGGTGCAATACAAGTTATAATCGTTATTTTTCTGCAGCAGATGCGCAGTTCCATTTTGTGGATGATTTGCAATATAGAGCTAAGAATCCAAATGGGGTAGATAAAGATGGTAAGTTAAAGCAGCGAGGAAATTCTGACACTCATCCATCTTTAACTGATGCAGACAAGAAGAAGGGTACTCTAATATCGTCGGTTCCATTTTACGAAATTACGGGATTGGCGGATATTTCTGGTACTTCTGCTGTAATAACTGATAAAGCAGCCTTCTATCGAACAGATAGTGGTGACGGTAAGACATCTATTTTGTCTTTTGATAAAGATCCAGATATAAAATATGCGAAGCGTCCTATACTTACTGATTTTACTGGTAAGAATATTCCAGGATACGTGTATTGGGATAATGACATTGATAAGCCTCAGAACAAGAATCATGAGTTTGCGAACGATAAGGATACTAAGGAAGATCCTGGTAATCACTATCTTTCCTTTGCTTATGAAATGAAGGATGGCAAGCCTGTTAAGCGTCTTACACGTAAACATTATTATGTTACTTTTAGAGCAATTCCTACGCAGTTGGTCGTTAAGTATAAGAAGTCTGATGGAACATTTGAATCAAATGCAAAGTACGAGCTTTTAGATTCTGGTAATGCGAAAATTGGCAATGAATTTGCTGCTACGAGTGGTGATGTTACTACAAGCAACAAAGAAGCTTTAGTTACTATGATGAAATCGTCTAGTACTACTTTCCTTAAAAGTTTTACTGGCTACTTATCTAACGGTGCTGTGTATTTGTTACCTGGAAAATATACAGTAAAGCCAAATGTTAAAGCGCCTGAAGGGTACGAGTGGGTTGTAGATTCAAATAAACAGGATTCTAAAACTAGTGCAGATATTAATATCGGACTTCAAACTGGAAAGACTACTGCTATACAATTTATTACTTTTGTATTGAAGAAGAAGCCAACTCACCCTATTCCTACGCCATCTCCAACTCCTGAACCTACACCAACTCCGGCTCCAGTTCCTGAGCCAGATGTGATTCCTGAACCTGAGCCAATACCAGTTCCTGATGTTCCTAATGTGCCTGACGATTCGTGGATTCCTCTTCCTGAGATTGTTCCTGAGAATCCAGAGTATTCTGTTGTTGAGCAGCCTGTGTTGAATCCTGTTCATTCTTCGGATAAGCCAGTTGGGCATTCTGTTGAGCAGCGTTTTAAGGCTGTTGATGCTGGTGAGGCTTATAGTGCTAAGGCTCCTGCTAAGCATTTGCCTGATACTGGTGTTTCACTGGTTATGTCTATAAGTGCTTTGTTTGTGTCTTTGTTTGCTGGTTTTGGTTTGTCTATGTTCAAGTCTCGCCGCAAGCATTAAATATGCATGTAGTAGGTTGATTTTATGTAAGAATCTAAGTTATGTTGTGTTGATATTGTGATTCAAGAATTCCCCCTGTTGTGTAACTCGTATGGTTGTTCGCAGGGGGAATTTGATTTTATTGTGTTTTGTTTCTGTTGTGTTTTATTTTCTTGCAAACATGTTTTTTGCGTATTCGCTATTAATGTGTTTGATTTGTTTTTATACTTTAAGATGATATGCAATAAAATGTAAATTTGAAACTTTTATTTAGTTTAAATAAGACGTTGAACTCATTTGGTCACTTACAGTATTGCTTATGCTGTTGAATATTGTATCATTTTTATTGTTGCTAATTTTTGTCTTTCCTAGTAACACATATTTGCAGTAGGAGTGTTGCATGACTGATTTAGATGCTATTTTTGATCTCTCTACAACAGATTGTGCTCTTTGCAAGAAATATAATATTCCCAATTCTGATACGCTTGCTGCACTTGAAGAAGCTGAGCAAATGAAATATGATCCTAATACAAAAACTTATAACTCGTTTAATGAATTAATATGTGAATATGATTAATCTTCTTCTTGCAATTATTTATCTAGCATTTATCAGTTTGGGTTTGCCTGATGCTCTTTTAGGATCTGCTTGGCCGACTATGAGTCACGATATTGGCGCGCAAATTTCTTGGGCTGGCGGAATATCAATGGTTATTTCTGCAGGAACTATTGTTTCTGCTCTACTGAGTGACAGGATGACTAAGCGTTTTGGTGCAGGCAAAGTTACGTTTGTGTCTGTTGCTTTAACTGCATTGGCATTGTTGGGTTTTTCTTTTGCGCCGAATTATATTGTGCTTATTTTGTTAGCAATCCCGTACGGGCTAGGTGCTGGAGGGGTAGACGCTGCTCTTAATAATTATGTTGCTTTGCACTACGAAAGCCGTCATATGAGCTGGCTTCACTGCATGTGGGGTATTGGAGCTTCAGCTGGACCTTACGTTATGGGTTTTGCGCTTTCTCACGGATTGGGATGGTCCGCAGGATATCAGTATATTGCGATTGTTCAAGTGATATTAACTGTAATATTGTTTATAAGTTTGCCATTGTGGAATAATCGTAAAGCACATGAATTACAGAAATCTATTCAGATATCTAAAGAATATTCTAAAACGCTATCTTTTGCGGAAGTTTTGCGCATTCCTGGAGCTAAAAATATTCTTATAATGTTCTTCTGCTACTGTGCTATTGAACAGACTGCAGGATTATGGGCTAGTAGTTACATGGTTTTGTATGGGTCCGTTAGCCGTGTTGTTGCAGCGGGATGGGCAAGTTTATTTTATGTTGGTATTACAGCAGGACGATTTATAAGCGGATTTTTGACAATGCGTTTTAATGACGAAACCATGATTCGTCTTGGACAACTAGTGATGATTCTAGGCATTCTTGTGTTGTTATTGCCATTGCCAAATCATATAGCATTAGTTGCAGGATTTGTGATTATTGGTTTAGGGTGTGCGCCTATTTATCCATGTGTTATTCACTCTACACCGCATTATTTTGGAGCTGATAAATCACAAGCGATTGTTGGCATGCAAATGGCTAGCGCGTATATTGGATCAATGTTGATGCCTGCAATCTTTGGGTTTATTGGTCAAAACGTGTCTATGTCTTTGCTTCCAGTATATTTGATTATTTTGCTATCTATAATGGCGTTTATGCATATGCAATTGCTTCGGACTTGCAAAAGTTGAGTATGAGAATGTTTTTGTGTGATTGTTGGCTTAATGGTTGTTTGTTTAAGATTTATTAAGCTTATTGTGAGTTTGGTTACATTTTGTTGAGATTGAAGTTGTAAGTTGTAGAATGTCTGAAGATTCAATGCTGTTAAATGCCTGTATTATACTTGTTTTGGTGTTGATTCCGTTATTTTGGTAATTATTCTAGAAAATTTGGTTTTGCGGGAGGAAAAATGAGTAAGAGAACTAACATAATTTTGACTAGCACTATGATGGGTATTGCTACTGCTGCGTGTGCTTTTTGTGTAGCACAAAGTGCAAATGCTGCCGATACCTCAGTGAGTGATGGTATTAATACAACTGTAAATTCTTCTAACGCAAACTCTTATGCTACAAATCCTAGTAAAAACCAGCATGGGGGGGGGGCTTTAGATAGCACTTCCGTAAAATCCTCTGAAAATATCAATTCCTCCAATTCTAATGAAGCTGCAAAAATTACCGAAACTGCAAAATCTACTAAATCTTCTAAAGCTTCTGAATCTGTAACTGATGCTGAAAATTCTGAAAATGCTATACTTACTCAAACTCTTATTGATGTAAGCGATACTAATCTTCAAACAAATAATCGTGAAGATAGAAGCGTAACTGCATCTGAAGAATCCAGAGCAGCTTCAACTGATTCGGGTACTATAGATGATGCATCTTTAACTTGGACTCGTGAGGATTTTAATATTACCAAAGATGGGAAGCAGATTGGATATAGACAAGACATTAGTACTCCTACTGGTACTGTTAATGAAGTTGTTCCAGGTCTTAACGAAAAAGGACTTGCCAAGCTTAAGAAAAATCCACATATTGTAATTCCAGAAGGTATAGAAGTAATTGGAGAAGTTGCTTTTACAGGTAAAGCGAAACAAGTTGGCAAAAATCATGAGCATATCGAGGGTGAACATTATATAGAAAGTGTCACTCTTCCGCAATCTCTTAAAATCATCGAATACGGTGCGTTCGGCTGGAACAAAATTAAGGGAACTGTTACTATTCCGAAAAGTGTAATTTCAATACATAATGGTGCTTTTGTAGCTAATGAAATTGAAAAAGTTGTGTTTGAAGGCGTAATTGATGACAAGGGCAAAGAGCACGATTCAGACTCTAAGCCGTATTATCTTTCTGGAATTGGTAGCGATGCTTTCCAAGGTAATAAAATTACTGAAATTGATGTAAAAGATAATTTGGCTAAGTATCAATTATTCCCATCTAATAATCCGCAGAAGGGCGATTCTGTGTTCGATAACCAGAATCCTGGAACTTTCACTATTGAAGTAGGAGACGAATATAAAAGTCCTATTAAAATTACGAAAGAAGGTGTCAATCAGAGTATTAATGTAGTGGAAGGATTCAAAGAAGATGGTACTCCAGTACAGATTGAAAATTCATCTTATTTTAAGAAGAATAAAGAAGGCAAATATATAGCAGTAAAATCTGGCAAGCTTGAAGGTCAGTGCCTGTTTTACGATATTATCAACAAACAATTTAGGATAATTGGTATTTCGCACTTTACATACAACATTGTTCCTAAACCTAAGATCTACAAAGTTACTTTTGTGAATGATAGCAATGAAAATTATGCTTCTGTGCAAGTTAAGGAAAACAAAAGCATAAGTGAAAACAGTGTTGCAGGTCAGATGATGCCATCGGCACCATCTAAAGAAGGTTATACTTTTGTAGAGTGGAATGCTGATTCTACAGGTAAGGATAAAAGCAAAGTATTTACTGCTCAAACTCCAGTAAAAAGTGACATGACGGTTTATGCTATTTATACACCTACGCCATCTCCAACTCCTGAACCAACACCAACACCGACTCCAGCGCCTGAGCCAGATGTAACTCCTGAACCTGAGCCAATACCAGATCCTGACGTTCCTGATGTTCCTGGTGGTTTGTGGATTCCTCTTCCTGAGATTGTTCCTGAGAATCCAGAGTATTCTGTTGTTGAGCAGCCTGTGTTGAATCCTGTTCATTCTTCGGATAAGCCGGTGGAGCATTCTGTTGAGCAGCGTTTTAAGGCTGTTGATGCTGGTGAGGCTTATAATGCTAAGGCTCCTGCTAAGCATTTGCCTGATACTGGTGTTTCAGCAACTTCAACATTTGTGATTTCAATCATATCCCTTTTCGCTGGTTTTTCTAGTTTGCTTGCTGGAATAGCTAAACGCAAAAATTAGTATTGCATTTATGAATGTTTTGAGCGAATGCTGATAATTTCCCTCTGATGTTTTATATATCAGGGGGAAATTCGTTACTATCGTATTGTCTACTTTCAAGCAAATATTGTGTGCATCTACTTATATTTAATGTT
The DNA here is from genome assembly GCF_055818025.1 of Gardnerella sp. c11Ua_71. Taxonomy (NCBI): domain Bacteria; kingdom Bacillati; phylum Actinomycetota; class Actinomycetes; order Bifidobacteriales; family Bifidobacteriaceae; genus Gardnerella; species Gardnerella sp. c11Ua_71. Next base: position 49,633 of record NZ_JARFVR010000004.1, read on the forward strand.
TATTTATTGTATAATCAAAAGTGTTTATAAGTTTTGTGGATTTAAGCTTTGCTTAATGGTTGTTTGTACAATTTATGTAATTTTATGAGTTTTTAGTGAAGAGGCTAAAATGAATAAAAAAACTGCAATCGTGTTGTCAACGACGATGATGAGTATTGCTACTGCGGCTTGCGCTTTTTGCATGGCTCAAACTGCGAATGCGTCTGAAAATAATTCTGCATCAGATGTGAAGCAGAATGTCACTAGTGTTGATTTTTCTAATGGGGGGGGGTTCCCTGGTGATTTAGCAAAGTCACAAAAATCTGTAAAATCACAAGAAAATGTGCAGAATGATATATCTGCAAAGTCGCGCGATTTGGCGCAGTCACATGCTTCTAAACAGTCACAAGAAATTATTAGAAAACAGAAGTCTGATTCTGAAGATCATGAATCTAACTTTGCTAATGCTGATCCTTCCAGTAGTGAAACTAGGTTGACATCTTCCTCTGACTATAGTGGTTCTGTTGCCGATAACAAAGCTGATAAAAGAAATGATCCTACTGATGCGGATAAACCAAAAAACGATGAAGTAAGTACACAAAAATCAGTTAAAGCAGCAAAAGATGATAGGGCGTCAACAGATTCTACAAATAATGGCGAGAAGAAAAGCGAAGTTAAGCCTAATAAAGATGGCATATATGATTTTAGTAATGACAAGAATGTAACCAATCCGTTCCCGAATGTTATTACACCTGCTGAAGTCAAAGAGCTGCAGGATAAAACAACATCTGTTAGACCTCTGCCTTCTATTCAAAAGATTTTTTATACGCCTTATGGCAAGAAATTTTCTGTAGAGAATGGTCAAGCATCTGGCGATACTAGAAGTATTAATGAGATTATCAATACATATAATGGCAGGCTTGGAAGAGTTGATACATTCATATTTTTCCCGCGGGTTGATAAAGAAAGTGTATATACTGCCGATGGTCAATTTTACCCATACAGATCATCCCGCGAGCTAAAAAATCCAGATGGATCAGCAGATTTTGACTTTAATAAAGCTCCCGACAATAAGATCTCATACAGGCTCGAGGTAAATGGGAAGCTTATTGGATCCAATTTGGCTGATAAGACAAATATCACAGTATATATGAGAAAGAACCAAACGTTTATTCATGTTGTTATGGAGGGTGACAACACTCATGAAGCTATTTTTGGCTATGAAGGATTTAATCATGAAGACTCATCTGGAATTTTTGGATATGTCGCCTTTCTACCTGAATGTGGCGCGCAATTTCACTTTGTAGATGATTTGCAATATCGCAAGGCAGCAAACATTAAAGGGAATGATGATCTTCCACAACGTAGTTCTGGTGAAGCTGATAGGTTCTCTACTAAACCGTTTACCAAGTTGGATTTATCCGATTTGTCTGACGCGAAAAATATTTCCAAAGTTAGGTTTGGTAATAATCAGGTTGTCAGAAATATGTATACGCCTCTTCTAAGCTACGAAGGCGACCCCAAGAAAGATTCTATTAAGCGCCCAACTATGGAAGAGCTTAAAAACACGCAAATCACTGGTTATTTGTATTACAGTAATGATATAGACACGCCAAAAGACGGTACTTTTACTACTAAAAATGCTGACAAAAAACCTGGAAATTTCAATTACGGTATTGTTCGAGATAAAGATGACAATCAACTAAATACAAAGCATTATTATGTGACATTTAGACCAATTCCTACTCAGCTTGTTGTGCGATACAAAGATTTGCAAAACAAGATCGAGAGTGGTAAGAAATTTGGACTTTACGTTGGCGATAAGCAAATTGCTGGTGATTTCAAGTCATCTGAGTCTAGCGCAGCTCCAGAGTTAAACGCATTACAATCAATGATAACAAATAAAAATACGGCTTTGCTTAGTGAAGCTGCTGGTTATCTTTCCAATGGTTTTGCTTATTTGTCTCCTGGAAACTACATCGTAAAGTCTGCTGCTGAAGCGCCTACAAACTATGAGTGGGTTGTTGAACCAGAAAATTCAGCAGATATTAATAGCGCTACAATTGATGCAAAATTTAATATTGCGATTCATAAGGATAACTCAATTTCTACTCAAAAAGTTGTTACTTTTGTGTTGAGAAGAAAGATTGCTACCGTCAAATTTATAAATGATGATGACAAGAAACCGTATGCTACTGTGAAAGTTCAGCAAGGTCTCTCTATTAGTGGTGATGGTTTAACTGATCAGTCTATGCCAGCTAATCCTACTAAAGCTGGTTTTACTTTTAATGGTTGGTATCAGGGTAAAAATGGAACTGGTGATGCGTTTACTGGTGATACTGTTGTAGCTAATAGTGATATGACTGTATATGCGTCGTATGTAAAAGAAACATCTCCTACACCTACGCCATCTCCAGCTCCTGAACCAACACCAACACCGACTCCAGTTCCTGAGCTGAAACCAGAGCCAACCCCAACTCCAGAACCTGAGCCGAAGCCTGTTCCTGATGTTCCTGAAGATTCGTGGATTCCTCTTCCTGAGATTATTCCTGAGAATCCAGAGTATTCTGTTGTTGAGCAGCCTGTGTTGAATCCTGTTCGTACTGCGGATAAGCCGGTGGAGCATTCTGTTGAGCAGCGTTTTAAGGCTGTTGATGCTGGTGAGGCTTATAATGTTAAGGCTCCTGCTAAGCATTTGCCTGATACTGGTGTTTCACTGGTTATGTCTATAAGTGCTTTGTTTGTGTCTTTGTTTGCTGGTTTTGGTTTGTCTATGTTCAAGTCTCGCCGCAAGCATTAAATATGCATGTAGTAGGTTGATTTTATGTAAGAATCTAAGTTATGTTGTGTTGATATTGTGATTCAAGAATTCCCCCTGTTGTGTAACTTGTATGGTTGTTTGCAGGGGGAATTTGATTTTATTGTGTTTTTGCTGATTATTTTATTTGATGAATCATTAGTTTTTAGATTGCCGAGAGTAAGTATCCAAGGCTCCTCATGATGCGTAAATCGTTCAAGTTCTTTACCACTGTAGCAACAAAATCGCAACTATAGCAGTAAAGAGATTACCCAATATGCGCAATAGGGGAAACCAGCTCGGTTCCAGAAGCATCTCTTCGCATATCTGGCTTAGGCAGCTCTACGTTTGCTCCACGTTGTGTAGTTGCGTAAAGCGGATAATTGCCAACGTATGCTGCCAAAATTGTGTTTTGCCCTTTAAGGAATCGCTGCGATCGCACGCCTCCTGTGCCGCGCCCCTTTGTAGGATACATTTCTAATGGTGTAATCTTTGCAGCTCCGTTTTCTGTTCCAGCAAGCGCATCGCTATCTCCAGCAAGAGTGAACACTACGCTTCCAGAAGCAGAAAATAGACCATTTTCGCCCTCTTCGTAATTCCATTCAACATCATTTTTAGCAACTACAGCAAAAGCAGAAACAGTGCATCCTTCATTAAGCCTAATTCCTGCCATTCCAGCGGAGTTTCGCCCCTGAGGTCTAACTTGTTTTGCGTCGAATGTAAGAAGAGAAGAATCGCTGCTTATAAACACAAGCCTATCTTCATCATTAGCGAGTGCTGCATTAATAACTGAATCATTGTCTTTTAAGTCAATAATGCTCCAAGAATCCATTGTTGTTGGCGATTCAAAATTCCATCGTTTTACGATGCCATTCTTTGTTCCTATTGCAAGAGGAGTTTTAGAAGATATAGGAGTTTTAGAATCAGAATCGCTTAATGCAATAGCAGCTACGACTTTCTCTCCTCTAATTGGGTCTGTGCTTTGAGTAGAAGTTAATAATTCGCTTGCTTTAACACCATTGGAAAGAGATTCCGAAACGTTTTCATCTCCTTGATTTAAATGTGGCAAGTCTGCAACATGCGCTATTACTAATCGCCCTGCGGATGTTATTAAAGCGTATGTTGCTCGCGTAGTAGTAGTAAACACGTTTAAGCATGGAGTGTCAAAGATATTTGAAGAATGTGATTGCCATCTATTGAATGTTTCAACACTAGTTCTTGCTATAAGCCCAGATGTGCTTAAAGCTACGGCGCACGGTTCGTCGCTTAATTGCAAAGCCGCTGAGGTTGCGTCAGTGTCTCCAGACTTACGAGCGGCGCTTGCGGCTGCTGCAACATCTGCCTGGGCATTTGTCAATTGATTTGCTGCAATAACTGCGTCCATAGCTGAATCAGAATTAACTTCTTTACTGTTTTTAGTGCAAACAGGCGTAAAGCTGCCGTCTTCTTGTTCGTCTAAAAGAATTGTTCTGCGCGGAGTATCCCACTGTTTTACAGCGTAATCCATTTCTGCAATCACAACTTTGTCTAGCTGGCTTGCGGAGCTTAGAATCTCGTTAAGTTCATCTATTTTTTGCAATAAGTCGTTTTTTTCGCCTTCTAGCTCGATTCGACTCATTTTTGTAAGTCTTCTAAGTCTTAAGTCAAGAATGTATTGCGCTTGAATCTCGTCTAAATCAAATACGCTAATAAGCTTTGATTTTGCGGTTTCTGCGTCTTCGGAAGACCTAATTACTTGTATTACTTCGTCAATGTCTAGCATTGCAAGAAGCAATCCTTCTACAAGGTGCAGTCTCTCTTTGGCTTTGTTTAGTCTAAATTCGCTGCGCCTTCTAATAACGGTTCTTCTGTGCAAAATCCACACGTCTAGAAGCTCTCGAAGACCCATTGTGTGAGGTCTTCCATCAACTAGTGCAACGTTGTTAATCGTAAAGCTTTCTTGCAGCGGAGTGTGCTTAAAAAGTTGCGCAAGAACCGCGTTTGGATCAAATCCTGTTTTTATTTCTATTACGATTCGCGTTCCATTGTGCCTATCTGTTAAGTCTATTGCTCCAGATATTCCGTCTAGTTTGCGCGCTTTTATGCCTTGAGATATGCGCTCGAGCACTCGCTCCGGGCCAACCATAAATGGCAATTCTGTAACAATAATCGCCTTTTTGCGCGCTGTAACGTTTTCAATATGCGTTTTCGATCTAGTTGTAAAAGCGCCTCTTCCAGTTTCGTACGCTTCGCGGATTCCACTTCGTCCAATAATTATGCCGCCGCCTGGCCAGTCTGGACCTGGAACTATTTGCATTAAATCGTCTAGGGTAGCATTTGTATGCTTCATAACGTATTTCGCTGCAGCTACGACTTCGCCAAGATTGTGAGTAGCCATATTTGTGGCCATTCCAACTGCGATTCCAGAAGCTCCGTTTACAAGCAAGTTTGGTATAGCGGCAGGCAGAACAGTTGGTTCTTTTAGCTTATTGTCATAGTTTGGAGCAAAGTCAACAGTGTCTTCGTTTATATCTGCATTCATTCCAAGTGCTGCTGGAGCTAGTCGCGCTTCCGTGTACCTAGATGCTGCAGGACCGTCGTCTAAGGAACCAAAGTTTCCATGACCGTCAACCAGAGGGAGTCTAAGAGAAAATGGCTGAGCCAAACGCACCATTGCCTCGTAAATTGCGGAATCTCCATGCGGATGCAGTTTTCCCATAACTTCGCCTACAACGCGAGCAGACTTCATGTATGCGTGTTCTGGGGTAAGGTTCATGTTTCCCATTTGATACACGATTCTGCGCTGTACAGGCTTCATTCCGTCTCTAGCGTCTGGCAATGCGCGCGCGTAAATCACCGAGTATGCGTATTCGAGGAATGATTTGCTCATTTCTTCGTTAAGCGGCGTTTCAACAATGTTTTCCTTAACCTTTCTAGGGTCGAAGGTTTGTTTTGCTGATTTGCTGCGTGAAGGCATGGTTTTGAACTCCTTGAAGTGATTTACAAGCCTTTATAATACCAATTTATGTGCACAAAACTTTATTAAATGCTTATTAAATGCTTATTTTACTCATAGTCTGTTATGCATTATTCATGATTTTGTATAGTTTGTGTTTTGACTACAATGTTGCTTATGAGTATTGAGATTCCGTCTGTGGATGATTTGCTGAATTTTGTTGATGATTCGTGTAACTCCGATCTTCGTTTGTCTGCGATTCTTCCAGCAGTAAGCTCTTCGATTGATGCTTCGATTAGTACAGCTGTTTATAATGATCCTTATACTGCGCGCATTAGTCTTGGATTTCCGAAGTCACAGAGTGCTGTTGTTGTGCTTGTAGACGGACTTGGCTATTGGAATCTTGCTATTAGAAAAGGTCATGCTCCTTATTTGCGCTATCTTCTTAACGATTGCGCAAATCAGCGTCCAATAAAGACTTGTATTCCGAGTACTACGGTTGCGGCAATGGCAACTTTTGGCACTGGAACATGCCCTGGTCTTACTGCAATGACGGGATACACGCAAAAAAATCCTAAAACGGGGGCATTATGTCAATTAATCCAATTTAGGGATGCTCCAGATCCATTAGATTTGCAACGCCAGCCTACAATATTTGAGTCGCTTTCTAATTTAGGTGTTAGAGCGAATCATGTAAGTCTTTCAAAATTTGAGGATTCTCCTCTAACTCAAGCAGCTTTTAGGGGAGCTAAATTCATAAGTGGATCAACTCCTAGAGCAAGAATTATGAATGCTGCCAATAGTACTAAAACGCCTGGTTTAACATATTTGTACCTTAGAGATATTGATAAAGTTGGTCACAATTACGGTTGGAAATCTGAGAATTGGGTTTCAGCTTTTGAGCAGATAGACGCGCAACTGAGTCTTTTAAAAAAGAATTGTCAAAAAGGCACTTTGATTGTTATTACTGCAGACCATGGAATGATTGAATCAAATCCAGATTTGAAAATAGATATTGCGAAAGATAGTCGTCTTACTAAAGGAGTGAAGCTTGTTGGGGGAGAGCCTAGGTCTGTTATGCTTTACGCGGAAGATGGCGAAAATCCAGATGACATTGCGTTAAGATGGTCTAACGTTTTGCAAGATAAAGCGCGTGTAAGAACTAAAGAGCAAGCTGTTAAAGATGGTGTTTTTGGGAAAGTCAGCCCGTTAGCATTAAGCGTCATAGGTGATGTTCTTGTTCAAGCAAAGTCATCTGTAACTATAGTGGATTCCAGGATAGAAACAGAAAAAGCCATGAACTTACCAAGCGTTCATGGCTCTATGAGTCACATGGAAATGGATATTCCATGCTTAGTTGATATAGCTTGATTTATGATAAATTAAGCCTCTCCAAAAAGAATCTCATCCCAACTAGGAACAGCAGCTCTCGTGCTCTTCTTAGCCCTAGTATGCTCGTTCATATGCTGTTTTGGTTCAGTTTTTGGAGTTTCTATAGCAACTGTTTTATCTGCTTGAACATGCGCATCTTCAGAATCTGATCCAAAAGTGTTTGATTTAGAATTTGCATATTTGCTTTTTGCAGAAGCAGAATTGGAAGAATCGACTACCGCATTTTCACTAGAATTATCTTGTGAAATGTTTGCGCTCGCATTTTCTCTACTATCTTCATTTTCTGAATTTTCTTTAGACTTATAGATTCCAGAATTAGAAGAAGAGTTTGCAATATTTGCAGCAGTTTCTGCGGCTTCTATGTTTTTTACGTTTGCAGAAGACTGTTCTGTATTATCTGGATTGTTAGATGGAGTAGAGTTTGATACCAAATCGCTTAGAATTGGATTTTCTGTATAACCATCTAAAGAATTATTAGTATTGTTGCTGTTTTGTTCTTTTTGTGCAGCCTCTGTTTGAATAGCAACATTTGCAAGATTAACGCTATTCCTTGATTCCCACTGACTCACAGCACGTTCTATTCTTGCAGAACGAATCGAATTTCCTGGAAGCTCATCATTTGCGAATGGGAAGTTTATGCTTACTGTGTCTCTATAAGCTCCTCCAAACTGTGATTTTTTAGAAGAAGAATCATTGTTCATGATTTCTTCGCCAAGCAACAATCTAGATGAAGGGTTTGCGCACGTAATAGAGTTGTCGTGCATATTCCAAGTCCACTCTGCTTTTATTGTTCGAGTAGCAGTGTTGAACTCTGCTGTTATAAGCCATGGTTCAAGTCCGCGTCTTGTGGCACGCCATTTTACAGTTTCCATTCCAATATGTGCTTTTGCGAGAGTTCGTTCGATCAAATCTGAAATAGTTCTCATATTGCTTTGTTTTGGAGCTGGAACTGTTAAGAATTGCTCAATAGCGTACTGTTTTTCTGTTTCAACGCCACTAGAGAATCTTTTAACTTGAGATTCGCTTACGTTATATCGCTTTGCAACATGTTCTGGATCGACGCCAGCACGTATCAGTGCTTGTATCTGAGATATAGGTAGTGTTGCCGTGGTAGCAGCTGGCGAATCATCAGATTTACCAATAGAATTAACTGTGTTTTGATTATCGCCACCAACATTTGTTAGTTTTTTTGATTCGGCAATCGCGCGCTCCAGCGTGTCGTCAACATGAATTTTTAACGGCGTGTTTTCAAAAATAAAAATTAAATCGCCATTATTATCCACATGATCGAAACTCGCCTCTTTTGGCGGATTTTCAAGCATTGTGCACCACTTTCCTCGCTTTTAACGCTACTTATAACATACTTTAGTCCATAGTCTGCCTTCTTTGCCATTTTCTATGAATAAAAAAGCGAGTATTCTATGCGGGGTAGCTTTCATGTATGCTATGCGCGTAGGTAGCTTTTATTAGATAGCTAAAAGTATAAAAGTAGATTTAGTAAGTAGTTTTAAAAACGAAAGGACCATAATGGCACAGGATTATGATTCTCCTCGTAGTAAAGACGAAGACGAGGAGTCATTGGAAGCGTTGAGTAAGGGTTCACAAAGCTCTGCTAACGATATAGACGATGATGAGAATGCTATTGCAGAAGATTACGAGTTGCCAGGTGCAGATTTAAGCAATGAAGATGCGTCTGTTACAGTAATACCAATGCAGGGTGATGAATTTATTTGCTCAGAGTGTTTCCTCGTAAAGCATCGTAGTCAGCTTGCACAAATGTCTCAAGATGGTCAGCCAGTTTGTAAGGAGTGCGCAGCCTAATGTCTTATGACGAGACCTACACTGGTCCAGAACAGGTAGAAGTTCTTATCAAGTATTTGGATAATTTGAATGATACTGATAGTAATCAGCCTGCTATGGAACATATTTCTTACGCTCATGCTGGAGATGCTGGGGCGGATTTACGAACTACGCAAGATGTGACTTTGCGCCCATTTGAACGTGCTCTGGTTCCAACTGGTGTTGCTATAGCTTTGCCAGCTGGATACGTTGCTCTAGTTCATCCGCGTTCTGGTCTCGCTGTAAAACAAGGTGTTACAGTTCTTAACGCGCCAGGAACCGTTGATGCTGGGTATCGCGGTGAAATTAAGGTTCCGTTGATAAATATGGATCCGAACAATACTGTGCAGTTCCATCGTGGAGATCGTATAGCTCAACTAGTTATCCAGCGCTATGTTGAAGCTAATTTTATTGAAGCAAATAAGCTTCCAGGATCAGATAGATCTACAAAAGGATTTGGATCTACTGGAGTGCAATAAATTACATAAATCCGGCCAGAGCTAAGTTTATTAGACTGAGTCGGATTTATTGTATTTAATATTAAGTTTATTGTGTTTAATATTAGACATGTAGATTATTGTATGATTTAGCTTGTTTTACAATGTAGGATAGTAACTATAAATCGGGAGGTGATATTCGATGGGTGAAAATCAAGACGACATTAAGGGCGCTAACATGCTCGGATGTGAAATTAGCGAAGATATGCGAGACCCATTGTGCCCAATATTGCGAATGTGTAAGTGGCATCATCCCGATGAGAATATGGAGATTTTGCACAAAGCTTATGCTAGAGCCGTAAAACAGCATACTGGTCAAAGGCGTAAATCAGGCGAACCATATATTATTCATCCTCTTGCTGTTGCTCAGATTTTAGCTGACCTAGGAATGGGTCCTATAGTTGTTGCTGCAGGATTATTACACGATACTGTTGAAGATACGGATTACACGCTAGAAGAGTGTAGGGCTGATTTTGGTGATACTGTTGCAGGATTAGTCGACGGTGTTACAAAAATATCAAACATGGAATATGGAGAAAGCGCTCAGGCAGAAACAATCAGAAAAATGGTTGTTGCAATGAGCCGAGATGTGCGAGTGTTGGTAGTAAAACTTGCAGATCGTTTGCATAACGCTCGTACATGGAGATACGTTAAGCCATCTAGCTCGCATAAAAAGGCTCGTGAAACTCTAGATGTTTACGCTCCTCTTGCAAATCGACTCGGTATGAACGCAATTAAGACAGAGCTTGAAGAGCTAAGCTTTAAAGTTTTATATCCAAAAATTTATAACGAAATAGTAGTTTTAGTTGCTCGTAGAGCTGGTCAACGTGAAGTTTATTTGCGTCAAATTCTAGAAGAAATCAATGAAGATTTAAACCAGCAACATGTAAAAGCTTCTGTTAAGGGGCGTCCAAAAGATTATTTTTCAATCTATCAAAAGATGATTGTTCGCGGTCATGATTTTGAAAATATTTACGATCTTGTAGGTGTGCGAATAATCGTTGATTCTATTCGGGACTGTTATGCTGCATTAGGTGCAGTTCATGCGCGCTGGAGTCCTGTTCCTGGACGTTTTAAGGACTATATAGCAACGCCTAAGCTAAATATGTATCAAAGCTTGCACACTACTGTTGTAGGTCCTGGTGGAAAGCCTGTGGAGATTCAGATTCGCACATGGGACATGCATAGGCGTGCTGAATTTGGTATTGCTGCTCACTGGAAGTATAAGGCAAACGGACAAGCTGGTCGCGCTTTAAGTAAGCCAGATAAAGGTGATGTTAAGCGTGAACAAGAAGAAAACAAAGAGCTTAGCGAATTAGATAATTTAAAGTGGATTCAGCAGCTTGCAGATTGGACTAGTGAAACGCCAGATTCTGACGAATTCTTGGGTTCCTTAAAGCAAGATCTTGGAGCTTCGGAAGTCTACGTGTTTACTCCAAAGGGAAGTATTGTTGCTCTTCCGCAAGATGCAACTCCAGTTGACTTTGCTTATTCTGTGCATACCGAGGTTGGTCACAGAATGATGGGCGCTCGCGTAAATGGAAAGCTTGTGCCACTTGACACTAAGCTTAACAATGGCGATACTGTAGAAGTTCTTACATCAAAGTCTGATACTGCTGGTCCTTCAAGAGATTGGCTCAGCTTTGTAAAAAGCCCTAGAGCTAGAAATAAGATTCGTCAATGGTTTAGCAAGGAACGTCGTTCGGAGGCGATTGAAGAGGGTAAAGACGAGCTTACGCGAGCTATGCGTAAACGTAACTTGCCTTTATCTACTTTACTCACTCCGCAAGCGTTAATAGGTGTTGCTGAAGAGCTTAATATAACTGCTAACGTAGAAGCTGTTTATGCTGCAATTGGCGAAGGTCAAGTTTCCACTCAAAACGTTATCTCTCGTCTTGTTAAAGATGCTGGTAGTGAAGAAGTAGCTGAAGAAGCTCAAGAAGAAGCGCTTCCGCTTAGGAGAGTGGAGCGTAATCGCAAGTCTAATGGTGTTCTTGGTGTCTCCGTAAAGGGCGTTGGAGATGTGTGGGTTAAGCTTGCTCGCTGCTGCATGCCTGTTCCTGGAGATGACATTGTTGGTTTTATAACTAGAAATCAGGGTGTTTCTGTTCATAGAACGGATTGCCAGAATATGATTGATTTGCAAAAGTCACAGTCGGAGCGTGTTATTCCTGTTCAATGGACTAGCGATAAAGGATTGTTCCTTGTTAAAGTTCAAGTAGAAGCTTTGGATCGTCAGCATTTGCTTTCGGATGTTACGCGAGTTCTTTCGGATCATGGTGTAAACATTCTTTCGGGAACGATTGCTACTGGAGATGACCGCGTTGCTACAAGTCAATTTACGTTTGAAATGGCAGATCCTCAGCATTTGAACACTCTTCTTGCTGCGATTCGTAAGATTGATGGCGTTTTTGACGTTTATAGAATTACGGGCGCAAAAGATAGTGCGGAACCGCGACTCAGAAAAATGGAACGCGACTAAACAATAAAACCTAAACAATAAAACTTCCAGTCAAATAATGTTTTGGCTGGAAGTTTTATTATTGTAATTTTTATATTATTTATGCTTTATTTTAGTTAATGTTATTACTTAATAACCTCAATAGATATAATCCCAACTGGCTCTAGTGGGGCATCAGACCTATCTGTTGGAACAGATTCGAGCTTATCTACAACAGCCTTAGATTCGTCATCCACGACTTCTCCAAAAATAGTGTGATGACCATCAAGCCAAGGAGTTGGCACGGTAGTTATAAAGAACTGAGATCCATTCGTGCCATGTAAGCGTCCGTCTCGTCCGCGCTGTTTTCCAGCATTTGCCATTGCAAGAAGGTACGGTTTATCAAACTTTAAAGATGGGTCAATCTCATCGTCAAATTCGTAGCCAGGACCACCCATTCCGTTTCCAAGAGGGCATCCGCCTTGAATCATAAAGTCTTTGATAATACGATGGAATGTCAAACCGTCATAGAATGGTTCGTTGGATTTTTCTCCCGTAAAAGGATTCATCCACTCTTTTGAACCAGTCGCCAAGTCAACGAAATTTTTTACTGTAATAGGCGCTTTATCGTCAAAAAGATTAATCTTTATATCGCCTTCGGACGTATGCATATTGATAAGTGTCATAATGCGATTTTCCCATATGTTAAAGACTGTTCAAAATTGTTGCAAATAAAACTGTTGCAAATAAAAATAAGGCGAGCTTGAGCAGGATTAATCTTGCACTAACTCGCCTTATTTTCGTAATATCAAAACTTTAGAAACATAGATACTCTACGCTTTGGCGCTTTGATATAACGTTGAACCAGCTTCCTGGAACTTTTTACTCATCTCTTTCATACCCTCGGCAATAGCCTGACTGCGGGCTTCTTCAACAAGTTGTTCTTGTTGAGCTGCGCCACCGAAACGCTTGCGAATATTCTGAGAAATAGCCATTGAGCAGAATTTTGGTCCACACATGGAACAGAAGTGAGCCATTTTTGCTGGCTCTGCTGGAAGCGTTTCGTCATGGAAAGCAATAGCGGTATCTGGATCGTAGCTTAAATTAAACTGATCCAGCCAGCGAAACTCGAAACGAGCCTTGCTTATAGCGTTATCTCGATCCATGGCATGCGGATGATGCTTAGCAAGATCCGCAGCGTGACAAGCAATTTTATAAGCAATAACACCTTGTTTAACGTCGTCCTTATTAGGAAGTCCTAAATGCTCTTTAGGAGTGACGTAGCAAAGCATTGCTGTGCCATAACGAGCGATTTCAACGCCGCCGATAGCGGAAGTAATGTGATCATATCCTGGTGCAGTATCGGTTGTTAAAGGACCAAGAGTATAGAATGGAGCATTCTGGCAAATTGCTTTCTCCATCTCAATATTCATGCGTACCGTATCAAATGGTACGTGTCCTGGGCCTTCAATCATCACCTGAACGTCATGCTGCCATGCAATCTTGGTTAGCTCTCCAAGAGTCATAAGTTCGGAAAGCTGAGCAGCATCGTTAGCATCAGCCAAGCTTCCTGGACGCAAGCCGTCACCCAAAGAGAACGCAACATCGTACTTGGCGAAAATCTCGCATAATTCTTCGAAGTGAGTGTAAAGGAAGCTTTCTTGATGGTGTTGCAAGCACCATTCAGCCATAATGGAACCGCCTCTAGAAACAATACCGGTTACGCGGTTTGCAGTAAGAGGCACGTATCGAAGAAGTACGCCTGCGTGAATAGTCATGTAGTCAACGCCTTGCTCGCACTGTTCAATAACAGTGTCGCGGAACAATTCCCAGCTGAGCTTAGAAGCGTCATCCTCAACCTTTTCCAAAGCCTGATACATTGGCACAGTGCCAATCGGAACAGGGGAGTTACGCAAAATCCATTCTCGAGTTGTGTGAATATCGTTACCTGTGGAAAGATCCATAACGGTATCCGCGCCCCACTTAGTAGCCCACGTAAGTTTTTCTACTTCTTCGTCAATAGAAGATGTGACAGCAGAATTACCCATGTTTGCGTTGAGCTTAGTTAAGAAGCGAGAACCAATAATCATAGGTTCTGCTTCAGGATGGTTGATATTGCAAGGAATAACAGCGCGACCAGCTGCAACTTCAGAACGAACAAGTTCCACATCGCAGTTTTCACGAGTTGCAACATATTGCATTTCTGGAGTTACAATATTATGCCTTGCATACCACATCTGTGTAATAGGATGATCTGCAGCCTTCATCGGCTTATGAGTGCGACCACGCCATTCTTTAGAAGCTTTTCCTCGCTTAATAGCTCGCTTACCGTCATCTTGAAGATTTCGACTACGACCTTCATATTCAACAACATCATTGCGATCTCTAATCCAATCAAGACGAAGAGGAGCCAAGCCCTCTTTAGGATCGCACTTAGGACCTTCTGTGTTGTAATCCTTAAATGGTGGGTTAGGGCCAACGCCTGGAGTGTCAGAAAGCTTAATTTCTGTATACGGCACTTCCAAATCGTAAGAACCATATTCATATTCAAAGTGAACTGGAGTAGTTTTACGAATATGAGCTTTGTCTCTTTGAGTACATCCGCGAGAAGCGATATCAACGCGCTGCTGCTTTGCTAATTTTGCAGCGTCTTTTGCTTCTTTAGCATTAATGAATTTTGGAGTATCGCTAGCTTTCTCGTCAGCTTTTTCCTGCACTATAACGCGTTTTGCGTAACCGTGCTTTTGATTGCCGCGAATGTGTGTAAAGCGTTCCACGAATTCACTCATTGTGGATTCTGGTGTTTCGCTTGCGTACAATGCTTCAGATACAAACAATCCTGCAGCCTTACTGCGAGCAATCATTTCAACATCTTCTAAAGATGTTCTTCCTCCAACAAGTACTGGAAAATCGCTTGCTGAGCAAATAGTATTAATCTTTGCTTCATCTAAAATAGTGTGATTTGGTTCTAATTCGTAAGTTGGAGTAGTGTTTTCGCAACCATCTTCTGGATTATGCATTGCTGTTACACAAATATAATCAATGCAGCCATCAGGAAGTTCATTAATAACCTTAACAAGACTTTCTGTTTCAACAGATAAGCCGATTATTGCGTCTTCTCCTAAAAGTGCTCGTGCTTCTTTTGGTTCCATGTCGCTTTGTGCAAGATGAACTCCATCGACTTTAATTCCTTGATTTCTTGCCTGCCAGACAACGTCAACTCTTCCGTCTATTACGAAAGTTACTGAATCACATTTATCGTTATCTTCTATGATTTGTGCAATATCTCGTGCGATTGATGTGATTTCTTTTGCGCTTTCATCCGCACAATTAAGCCTTATAAATGTTGATCCTGCGCGTAAAGAGTCGTCAACTATATCCGTGAGTGCGCGACTTTTGCATAGTTTAGGATTTGCAATAAAACATGTGTTTAGGTTGAACTGGTCACGCATTGATGCGTATGGATAGTTTGAGGTCATACTTAATCGTTGCTCCCTACGTTGTATTAACTAACAGGTTCGAAGGGTCAGGTTTTCGCCTATCTCAGCCTTCTTTAAAAAGAAAGCACCCCTGCAAAATGTTGTGACTCAGACATTCTACATTATTTGGTATCTTTTTAATAAATCGTAGGCATGTTGAATGGTTGATCATTTGATAAATAGAAAATCCTAGAAGCGATTAATAGATTTTACTGTATCTTACGCTACTAGGATTTTATTTGTGACTTTTTTATTTGTGACTTTTTATTGGATATTATCGACGTTCATGATGGTTGATTTTATTGGATATTAAATCTCCAACAGTTTGTACTACTTGCACAAGAAGAATACAGAAAATAACAGCAACACTCATAACATCGTATTGGTAACGCTGATATCCGTAGCGAATTGCAATATCTCCTAGACCGCCTGCGCCAACAGTTCCAGCCATTGCAGAGAATCCAAAAAGTGTAATGAAAGTCAATGCCGCTCCACGAATTAATGAAGGCAAGCTTTCAAAAAGCAATACTTTGAATACTATTTGCGTATTGCTTGCGCCAAAACTTTGTGCAGCTTCTATAAGACTTCCATCAACTTCTGCAAGAGATTGCTCAACAATTCGCGCTACGAATGGTGCAGCTGTTAAAACAAGAGGAACAATAGCGCCAGAAACTCCCAAAGACGTTCCAACAATAAGTCTAGTAAGTGGAATTATTGCAACAAGTAGGATTATAAACGGTATTGAGCGAACAATATTTACAATCCAACCTAAAACCGCATTCAAATATGAGTTAGGACGTATTCCTTGTTTTGCGCTTGTTATAAGAAGAACTCCTATTGGTAATCCTATTACGTATGCGAATAGTGTAGATATTGAAGTCATAGATATTGTATCTTTTGTGCCTTCAATAAGTAGTTCTCCATATTCGTCTATAAATTGTGAAATATTTTCTGGCATTTTTATTTCACCCCATTGTTTGTTGCGCTATTAGTGGTTATTCCATTTTCGGAATTACTATTATTGGATTTAGTTCCCCTATGGTTTTCAACATGTTCGTCTGCAATAAGCGTTTTTAAAATATTGCTTTGAGGATTTTTGAAAAGTGTTGAAGTGTCACCGATCTCTACGATTTTTCCGCCGTCAATCATAGCAACCCTATCGCAAATATTTCTTGCTACTGCTAACGAGTGAGTAATAATAACCAGTGTTACGTTAAGATCTCGGTTGATTCTTCTAAGCAAGTCAAGTATTTGTGCTGTAGTTGTTGAATCCAAGGCGCTTGTTGCTTCGTCACAAAGCATTATAGAAGGATTATTAGCAAGTGCTCTCGCTATTGCAACTCTTTGCTGTTGTCCGCCAGAAAGCTGAACAGGGTAGCGGTTTGCTAAATCTTTTAATCCAACTAAATCGAGTAAATACTTTGCTCGTTCTTCTCTTTTTTCTTTAGGAGTGTTGTTTAGTTCCAAAGGAAAAGTCACATTTTGTAACACAGTTCGCTGTTGAAAAAGACTAAAGTTTTGGAAAATCATTCCAATATTCGATCTTATTTTAGATAAATCTCTATTTTTGGCGTCCGTAATATCTTTTCCGTCTATTAGCACTCTTCCAGATGTTGGACGTTCTAACAAGTTCATGCATCTGACTAATGATGATTTTCCAGCTCCAGAAGATCCCAAAATACCAAATACTTCGCCTGATTCAATAGTTAAATTAATATCGTTAAGTGCTTCGTGCGATTGCTTACCACTTGAGTAAGTTTTATAAAGATGCTCAATTTGAATCATATTATCTCTCACTGATTTTGAAAAGCAAATATGAGGCACGTGCCTCTATGCTTTTGTGAGGCACATATCTCATATTTGCTTAAGGTTAGAACAATGCAATCATCTTAGAAAACTGGCAAAACAGCGCCGTTGTAGTTTTTCTTTATAAAATCACGAACTGCATCTGTTTTTAACGCTTTTACAAGAGCCTTGATTTTAGCAAGCTTTTCGGATCCTTTCTTAACAGCAATAATGTTTTCGTATGTCTTAGCAGCTACGCCTCCAACTTTTTCGCTTGTAAGAGGATCTTTAGTTGGGTTAAATCCAGCTTGAATAGCGTAGTTTCCGTTTAGAGCAGCTAAATCAACGTCCTTAACAACTGTTGGAACCAAAGCAGCGTCTATTTCCTTAAACTTTAGATTCTTTGGATTAGAAACAATATCTTTCTTTGTTGCGTTAACATCCTTTGGATTCTTTAGCTTAAGAAGACCTGCATCTTGCAAAAGAAGAAGTGCGCGAGCTTCGTTGGTTGGGTCGCTAGGAACCGCAACTGTTGCGCCATCTTTTAAGTCCTTAATTGTTTTAGTCTTTCCTGGGTAAAGTCCAAATGGTTCAAAGTGGATTCCAGCAATAGAAATAATATGCGTTCCTCTTTCTTTATTAAAGTTATCTAAGTATGGCAAATGCTGATGGTAGTTTGCGTCTGCTTCGCCTTCTTCTACAGCAGTATTTGGTTGCACGTAGTCAGTAAATTCCTTAACAACCAACTTATAGCCTTGTTTTTGCAAAATTGGCTTAACTACTTTGTTCAAAATATCGCTGTGAGGAGTTGGGGAAGCTGCAACCTTAATCACCTTATCGTCTTTAGTTGCTCCATTTGCAGAAGATCCGCATGCGCTTAGTGAAAGCCCCAAAATCGCAGTTAGTGCTGTAAAAGCTGCAATAATCTTTGTGTTCTTCTTTGTGATTTTCATATTTTTCCCCTTGTCCTTTAATGTTTTTTGTTCGTTGATGTTTTGTTTCTTAGCAACGGAATATCAATATATGCGATTTTGTATCTTCTTCGCTACCTATTTTCTATTTGTATAATTTATGACGAGTTAGCAATACTAATGAAATCAGGCAGATATGTGACAATTAATTTTTTATACTTGCGATTGATTTTTTGTTTTTCGCTTGTTTTTTATGATTGGCGTTTTGCGATTTTTCTGTTTAGTGGATGCTTTTATTGCAATATGACTTTATACAATGCGGCTTATGCAACATGGATTATAATAAAAACATGACTTCTTTGCGTTTAGCTTTAGCTCAAATTGACACTTGCGTTGGAAACATAAGCAAAAATACGGATGAAATATTGCGATTTTGCAAAGATGCAAGTAGTGGAAACGCTGATATTGTTGTGTTTCCAGAAATGACACTAACAGGGTATCCAATCGAAGACCTTGCTTTGCGTGCGACATTTAGAAAAGCAGCTAACGAAGCTGCCTATAGTCTTGCTGAAAGCTTGAAAGATAGCGGATTAGGTGACTTATACGTTGTAGTTGGAACAGTCGGTGTAGACGATGAGTTAGGTAAGCCAAGAAATCGCTTGCTTGTTATTCATGACGGAAAAGTGGAGCTTGTTTATGACAAGCATTTCTTGCCAAATTATGGCGTTTTTGACGAATTTAGAATTTTTTCTTCTGGAAATGATTGCGGAATTCTAAACGTTAAAGGCACAAAATTAGGATTTGCTATTTGCGAAGATATTTGGCAAGATGGCGGCCCGGTTGCGCGTCTTTCTAAAGAGGGGATTGATGTTTTAGTAACAATCAACGGTTCTCCGTACGAAGAAGGCAAAACGGATATCCGCTTAAAGCTTGCGCAAAAGCGTGCAAAAGAGGTTAATGCTCCTCTTGTTTACGTAAATCAAGTTGGTGCTCAAGATGATCTTGTTTTTGATGGCGGCAGCTTTGTAGTAAACGCAGACGGGTCTTTGATCGAGCGTTCTAAAATGTTTGATCAAGACTTAAGTTTTGTTGATTTTGATACAGATTTAGATGCACAAAAGTGCTCAACAATTGCTCAAAAATTAGACCCAGACGAAGAAGTTTATTGCGCATGTGTATTGGGACTTAGAGATTATATGCGTAAAAACGGCTTTAAGGGTGTTTGCTTAGGACTTTCTGGCGGAATCGACTCTGCGCTAGTTGCAACTATGGCGGCAGATGCTTGCGGTGGACAAAACGTTTGGGGAATCTCAATGCCAAGCATGTATTCTTCGCTTGGTTCTAAAGACGACGCTTGCGATTTAGCTAAGCGACTTGGAGCACACTACGATATTCAGCCCATTGAGCCACTTTTTAAGTCATTCCAAAATCAGCTTGATTTGCAAGGTGTTGCTGCAGAAAATTTGCAAGCGCGAGTTAGAGGCGTGATTGTTATGGCGTATTCTAATTCGAAAGGTTTGCTGGCTTTAGCTACTGGCAATAAGTCGGAGCTTGCATGCGGTTATTCTACGATTTATGGAGATGCGGTAGGAGGGTATGCTCCTATTAAAGATTTGTTTAAGACTCGCGTTTGGGCGCTTTCTAGATGGCGAAATCGTGCTGCTCAAAATGGAGTAGGTCTTGGAATGTTGCCTATTGCTGGTAGTGAAGATTTTCCTAAAGACAATGCTCCAAAAGATGGCATTCTTATACCTGTAAACTCGATTATTAAGCCTCCAAGTGCAGAGCTAAGACCAGGGCAAAAGGATTCTGATTCTTTGCCGGAATACGATTTGCTAGATAAAGTGTTGGAAGCTCATATTGAGCTTGCTCACGGGCGAGCGGATTTGCTTGCAGATGGTTTTGATGAGCGCACAGTTGATACAGTTATTAGGCTTGTAGACCGCGCAGAATGGAAGCGTAGGCAGTATCCGTTAGGTACAAAAGTTAGTGCGATTGCGTTTGGAAGAGATAGGCGAATTCCAGTAACAACCGCGTTTAGAGAGTAGACGAAATCTTGGATACGTCTTGGGAAAAGTCGCAAGCATTCGTTGATTAACTACATATTGCATATGCGCTAGTTTGAGTATTCAAACTAGCGTTTTTTACTAAAAATAAGCTAAAAAACAGTAAAATGTGAGGTAACTCACGTTAAAAATGCCAAAAATCGACGTGTACTGTTTGAACGTTGCTCTAACATAGTAGAGAAGGCGACGTGAAGAAGCGTCGTGGATACGAAAGGAGTCAAATATGGCATCAGTGGATGCATCCGTTCTCAGCGAAGAGGATCTTCGTGCAAAAGCGTGGGATGGTTTTACAAGCGGCAATTGGGAAAAAGATATTGACGTTCGTGACTTTATCCTAAAGAATTACACCCCATACGAGGGTGATGAGACGTTCTTGGCAGACGCTACCGAAAAAACTAAGCATATGTGGAAGTATCTCGATGACAATTACTTGGCAGTTGAGCGTGAGCGCCGCGTATACGACGTTGAAACCCATATTCCAGCAGGTATCGACGCAATGCCAGCAGGCTACATTGAAAGCCCAGAAGTAGATAACGTAATCGTTGGTTTGCAAACTGACGAACCTTGCAAGCGCGCTATGATGCCAAACGGTGGTTGGCGAATGGTTGAGCAGGCTATTAAGGAAGCCGGCAAGGAAGTAGATCCAGAAATTAAGAAGATTTTCACCGTTTATCGCAAGACTCATAACGATGGCGTGTTTGGTGTTTACACCAAGAATATTAAGATTGCTCGCCACAATAAGATTTTGACTGGTTTGCCAGACGCTTATGGTCGTGGTCGTATTATCGGTGATTATCGTCGCGTGGCTCTTTACGGCGTAAATATGCTTATTGAGTTCAAGAAGCGCGATAAGGATTCGATTCCATACCGCAACGACTTTACTGAGACCGAGATTGAGCATTGGATTCGCTTCCGCGAAGAGCACGATGAGCAAATCAAGGCTTTGAAGCAGCTTATCAACTTGGGTAACGAGTACGGCTTGGATTTGAGCCGCCCAGCTCAAACCGCTAAGGAAGCTGTTCAGTGGACTTACATGGGCTATCTTGCTTCTGTTAAGAGCCAGGATGGCGCTGCAATGAGCTTCGGACGTGTTTCCGCATTCTTCGATTGCTACTTTGAGCGTGATTTGAAGGCTGGATTAATCAACGAAACCGATGCTCAGGAAATCATTGATGCTTTGGTTATGAAGCTTCGTATTGTTCGCTTCTTGCGTACTAAGGATTACGACGCAATCTTCTCTGGAGATCCATATTGGGCAACTTGGTCCGATGCTGGCTTCAGCGATGATGGTCGCACATTTGTTACTAAGACTTCGTTCCGTTTGCTCAACACTTTGACTCTTGAGCATCTTGGGCCAGGTCCTGAGCCAAACATCACTATTTTCTGGGATCCAAAGCTTCCAGAAGCCTACAAGCGTTTCTGCGCACAAATCTCTATCGACACTTCTGCAATTCAGTACGAGTCCGATAAAGATATTCGTGAGCACTGGGGCGATGACGCTGCTATTGCTTGCTGCGTTTCCCCAATGCGCGTTGGTAAGCAAATGCAGTTCTTCGCTGCACGCGTTAACTCCGCAAAGGCTTTGCTCTACGCTATCAATGGTGGTCGCGATGAAATGACTGGCATGCAGGTTATTGATAAGGGTGTTATTGACCCAATCAAGCCAGAAGCCGACGGAACTCTTGACTACGAGAAGGTTAAGGCCAATTACGAGAAGGCTTTGGAATGGCTTTCCGAAACCTACATTGAGGCTTTGAACATCATCCACTACATGCATGATAAGTACGCATACGAGTCCATTGAGATGGCTTTGCACGATAGGGAAGTCTATCGTACACTCGGCTGCGGTATGTCTGGCTTGTCTATTGCTGCAGATTCCTTGGCTGCTTTGAAGTATGCAAAGGTTTACCCAATCTACAACAAGGATGCTAAGACCACTGAAGGTCATGAGTATGAGTACATCGAAGGCGCAGAAGACGACTTAATCGTTGGCTACAAGACGGTTGGAGAGTTCCCAATCTACGGTAACGATGACGATCGTGCTGATGACTTGGCAAAGTGGGTTGTAAGCACTGTTATGGGTCAGGTAAAGCGTTTGCCTGTGTACCGTAATGCTGTTCCAACTCAGTCTATCTTGACTATTACTTCTAACGTTGAATACGGCAAGAACACTGGTTCCTTCCCATCTGGCCACAAGAAGGGCACTCCTTACGCTCCAGGTGCAAACCCAGAAAATGGTATGGATTCTCACGGTATGCTTCCATCCATGTTCTCCGTTGGCAAGATTGACTATGACGATGCTCTCGATGGTATTTCTTTGACCAACACCATTACTCCAGATGGTTTGGGAAGAGATGAAGACGAGCGTATAACGAATTTGGTTGGTATTTTGGACGCTGGCAACGGTCACGGCTTGTACCACGCAAACATCAACGTTTTGCGCAAGGAACAGCTTGAAGACGCTGTTGAGCACCCAGAAAAGTACCCACACCTTACGGTTCGCGTTTCTGGCTACGCAGTGAACTTCGTAAAGCTCACTAAGGAGCAGCAGCTCGACGTTATTTCTCGTACATTCCACCAGGGTTCAGTTACTG
Organism: Gardnerella sp. c11Ua_71; assembly: GCF_055818025.1. NCBI lineage: Bacteria > Bacillati > Actinomycetota > Actinomycetes > Bifidobacteriales > Bifidobacteriaceae > Gardnerella > Gardnerella sp. c11Ua_71. Next base: position 72,347 of record NZ_JARFVR010000004.1, read on the forward strand.
ACTGATTCTGATTGATTGCGAATGCCGCCGGGAGTGAGTAGGTTTTGCTCCTGGCGGCTTTTAAAATAAACGTAGTTTTTAAAATCGAATAAATTAAACCAAAGACGGTTATAGGAGGGCATATAGATGGTTGAAAACACAGCATTTCGTACCACGACTCAGCACATGTTAAAGGAGTCAAAAGAGTATGCCCGACAAACTTTAATGGGTGGTCTTTCTGGTTTTGAATCTCCAATTGGATTAGACAGAAAAGACCGCTTAGTTGCTCTTAAAACTGGCGATATTGGATTTGTGCATTCTTGGGATATTAATACTTCTGTTGATGGCCCTGGCACTCGTATGACTGTTTTTATGAGCGGCTGCCCACTTCGCTGCCAATATTGCCAAAATCCAGATACTTGGAAAATGCGTGACGGCAAGCCAGTCTACTTAGATGCAATGATTAAAAAAGTAGACCGTTATCAAAGTCTTTTTAAGGCAACTGGTGGCGGAATCACATTTTCTGGCGGCGAATCCATGATGCAACCAGCTTTTGTATCTAGAGTGTTTCGTGCAGCAAAAGAGATGGGCGTGCATACTTGCTTAGATACTTCAGGCTTTTTGAATCGCAATTATACAGACGAAATGATTGACGACATTGATCTTTGCTTGCTAGATGTTAAATCTGGTATTGAAGAAACGTATAAAAAAGTAACTGGCGGCTTGCTTCAGCCAACTATTGACTTTGGTCAGCGCTTAGCGAAGGCTGGTAAGAAGATTTGGGTGCGTTTTGTGCTTGTTCCAGGTCTTACAGACAGTGAAGAAAACGTTGAAAAAGTTGCTGAGATTTGTGATTCGTTTGGGGATGCTGTTGAGCATATTGACGTGCTTGGATTCCATCAGCTAGGCCGTCCAAAGTGGCATGAGCTTAGGATTCCGTATCCGCTTGAGAATCAAAAAGGGCCTTCTAGGGCGCTTAAAGAGCGAGTTGTAAACCAGTTTAAAGACCACGGTTTTGTAGTGTACTAGACTGCGTTTAGACTGCATTTAGACTGCGTCAAAAATGTAACTGTAATTTAGGCAATCTTTGCGTATAGTATTGTATTTTTTTGAAGGATTTTGTATAATTATACAAATACCCTTTTTAGAGAAAGGATACGCAATGAAGCGCAGAATAGGTTGTTGGATTGCATTAGCTTTTGCATTAGCGTTAGCTATTTTTGCACGGTGTAACGATCAGTTTGGCTTTGGCACAGCGCTTATTATTTTAATTGTTTTGCCGATAATTTTGTTGCCGATAAATATCGTTGCGGCTTTCGATAAGAAACCTCTTATCGAAGTGCCGATAATATCTATTGCTATAACTATTGCTACAGAACTTGCCACTTTCCCAATAAGAGATTTAGGTTTACATGCTCTCTACGTTATCCCAACAGTTTTAGTTTCGGCAGTCGCATTTACTCTTACTAGATTCCTTAAAACTAAACTTGTTAAGCGCATAACTCAATAAGAATCAAACAATAAAACAGAATGATTATTTAATTGATTATTTAATTGATTATTTATTTTGATTAGTCGTAGTTGTGTGCGAAAGTTGAAGCCGTGTTAAAAGATGCATAATCTATAACACGGCTTAAATATATCTTGCGCAATATTCTATAGAATGTTTTACGGATGTTTTGCAAAATAATATTCAAGCATATACAAAATAAAATGCTGCGTAAGATGCAAAAAGCGTAAGAATTTGGCTAAAGCGTACAATCGGGAGGCGTTCTTGAATAAGGAACCAAAGCTCTTAAAAGAGCCTAGAGAAGGAGTTCCAGAAGTCATTGATACGCTTGAAGCATATAAAGAATATTGTAATTTGTTGGCAGCAGGGTCGGGGCCTTTGGCTGCAGATGCAGAGCGCGCATCTGGTTTTAGATATGGTCACGAAGATTGGCTGATTCAGTTCAAACGCAAAGGTGCAGGAATTGGATTGCTGGACCCAATAGCTTTAGGAAAACTTGGCGTTGATTGGCATGAATTTAACCAGGCAGTAGGGGATGCGCCTTGGATTATTCACGATTCTATGCAAGATTTGCCAGGATTTTTCGATATTGGTTTGCGTCCGCGTGCTTTATTTGATACAGAAATCGCAGCTAAATTACTTGGTAGAAAGCGCTTTGGATTAAGCTCTGTAACTGAATATTATTTGGGGTTGACTCTTGCAAAAGAACATTCTGCAGCGGATTGGTCATATAGACCTCTTCCTAGAGATTGGCGAAATTACGCGGCTTTAGACGTTGAATTGCTAATCGAATTAGAAGAAGTAATGAGCGGCGAGTTAAAAAAGCAAGGCAAGCTTTTATGGGCAAATCAAGAGTTTGCACACTTATTAAGTAAAGGTGCGCAAAAGAAGGCTCCTCACCCAAATCCTTGGCTTAGAATATCTCATATAAGCGTTCTTATGCACGATAAAATCGGCTTAATGATTGCAAAAGAGCTTTGGCAAAAGCGAGATGAGCTTGCTCGTCAATACGATATTGCGCCAACTCTATTGCTTTCGGATGCTGCGATTATTGAGGCAGGCAAGCGAAAGCCAAGTAATTCTAGGGAGTTTCGCTCAATTCGCATTCTTAACGAACGCGTTAGGATTCACACGGGCAGCGAGCAAGACAAGATGTTTGAACGCTATGCTCCGATTCAGCGCAAAATCAAACCAAATGTGTGGAAAGCTGTTATAGAAGACGCGATTAGTCGCGCTAAAAGTGGGGAAGTTGCGATTATTGACTGTGCGCAATCTTCTAATGATGAAGATGACTGTAGTTGTTCAAACGAATCAAGTTTAATTGCAAAAAATGTGCAAGATGCTCAAGAATCGCAAGCGGCTCCGCGTTCTATGAAATATTGGCGTGAACATCATCCCAAAAGATATGAGCGTTTGCAAAATGTCAAACAATCTTTAATCAAGATTGCGGAAGATACGCATACGCCTACGGAAATCATTATTAAACCGCAAATCATACGTAATCTTTGCTGGCAAGATGATGTTGAGCATATTAATGTTAAAGAGTTTTTAGATGAACAAGGTGCAAGAATGTGGCAAAGTGATTTAATCGCTGAGTCCGTAACTCGCGCTATTATGTAACGGTTGTGCCATATGGCAGAAGCTAGAAAACGTAATTTCAGGAGCATGAAGCGTGAAAATCAGCGTCAGGAATCTTGAGCCAACTAAGGTTAAGCTCACCATTACCGCAGATCTCGAAGATTTTGAGCCATTTATGGATCAGGCTCGTAAAGAGATCGCAAAGCAAATCAACGTGCCAGGTTTCCGTAAGGGACACGTACCAGGCAAGATTGTAGATCAGCGAGTTGGCTTCGGAGCTGTTGCCGGTGAAGCTGTAAATTCTGCTGTTCCAGAGCTTTATTCTAAGGCTTTGGAAGAAAAGAAGATTCGCCCAATGGATCAGCCAGAATTTGATGTTCAGGAAGTCCCAGAATCTGCTAAAGACGAACTTAAGCTTAAGTTTGTTGCAACTGTTGAGCGTCGTCCAGAGTTCAAGCTTAACAAGTTCAAGGGTGTAGAAATCGAAGTAGAAAAGCCAGAAGTTACAGACGAAGATGTTAATGCTCGTCTTGAGGCTTTGCGTCAGCGCTTCGGTACTCTTGTTGGTGTTGATCGCCCAGCTAAGAAGGGTGATTTTGCTAACATTGATTTGGAAGCTCGAATCGACGATGAGGTTGCTGATTCTCAGAATGGCGTGAGCTATGAGCTTGGTTCCAACACCATGCTTGATGGTTTGGATGAAGCTTTGGAAGGTCTTTCCGCTGGCGAAGAGACCACTTTTGAAGGCACTCTTGAGGCTGGAAAGAACCAGGGTAAAAAAGCTCAGGTTAAGGTGAAGGTTAACTCTGTTAAGACTCAGGAATTGCCAGAGCTTAATGATGACTTCGCTCAGGAAGCTTCTGAGTTTGATACTTTCGAAGAGCTTAAAGCTGATGTTCGTAAGTCTTGCGAGCAGGCAAATGAAGGCCGTCAGGCTACTATGGCTCGCGATGCCTTTATTGCTAAGATTCAGGAAGAGGTTGAGATTCCTGTACCAAAGGGTGTTAAAGAAAAGGCTGTTGCTGAACATCTTAAGGGTATGACTCCAGATCCTGAAAAGGCTACTAAAGAGCAGAAGGAAGAAGCTGAGAAGGCTGCAGAAAAGGAGCTTCGTGACCAAATGGTTCTCGACGCTTTGGCAGAAAGCCTCGATGTTTCTGTATCTCAGGCAGATGTCACTAACTTCTTGGTTTCTGTTGCTCAGCAGTATGGTATGGATCCAAGCCAGTTTATTAACGCTATTGTTCGTAATGGTCAGCTTGGTTCCGCTGTTCAGGAAGTTGCTCGTTCTAAGGGCTTGCTTGCTGGTATGCGTGCTGTGAAATTCGTTGCTGGTGGAGAGGCTATAGACTTGAGTGCTTTCTTAACGGAAGAAGAGGAGCCAGAAGACGAAAGCGTTAAAGCTGCTTCCGCTGCTGCTGCAGTAGCTGATGAGCTTACCTCTGAAAAGTAAGTTAGTATCTTCTATTAGATTTTAATCTAAGACCTAGTGGAGTTTAGCTCCGCTGGGTCTTACTTATATCTAATTAAATAATTACGATTATTATAGGAAAATCTTAAGAATTGCGAGACATTATGGATAATAGTGCTAAAACTAAGCATGAAGCTTGTTGCAGATTTGGCAGATTCGGTAAATCTTGCAAGTTATTTAGTTTTGCAATTCGTCTAGCGTGTTTTATTGCAGTCTCTGTTGCCCTTGGCGTTCTTATTGGCCTAGGAGCTACAGTTCTTACGCTTATTTTTTATGCTGTACAATACCTTGCTTTTGGCTCAATTGAATCTGCTAAAAACACTGTATTTTCAGCTCTTCCTTGGTATCGATACGTGCTACCTGGCACAATTGCTATGACTATTGCTGCACTGGCTTGGTATTTTTTGCGAAAAAGAGAAAATCCTCCTCGAATCGTTACTATTCCACAAGCCGTTAGTGGCAGTAGAATGCCAATTTTTTCTACTATTGCACATGTTTTATTGCAAATCGGCATTGTTGGCTCTGGAATTTCAATCGGAAGGGAAGTAGCTCCTAGAGAATTAGCTGCAATGATTGCTCAGCGTTGCAGCAGTATTTTTCATATGTCTGTTAAGACTCAGCGTATACTAGTTGCGTCTGCTGCAGGTGCTGGCTTGGCTGCAGTGTACCACGCGCCTTTAGCTGGCACCGTGCTTTCTTTAGGTTTGCTTAGTAAAACTCAAGGTTTTGGTTTTTATGCGTGGCTAAATCGCGAGAATGGCTCGCTAATAGATAATGCAGCTAAAAATATTGCGCGCTCGGAGCGTTTGCATTGCTTGCCTTTTGCTCTTGTTATGAATTATGTTGCTGCGTTTGTTGTTGAATTTTTATTGCATCATTCTAGATACTACAATATTTCGCAATTTTCTTGCGTGATTTCTTGGCAAATTTGCGTTTTAACTGTTGTTGTTGGTGCAGCGTGCGGCTTAGTTGGTTACGTTTTTCGCTTGGGTATTATTTGGTGTAGAACTCATGCTTTGCGTGGCATACAAATGCTGTGTTTTATGCCTGTAGCTGGCTTAGTTATTGGTGTTGCGGCTTGTTGGTTTCCGCATATTATGGGGAATGGTAGGTCGCTTTCTCAGCTTGCTTTTTCTGTAGCTAGTTTTCCGTATTTGGCAGAAAGTTCACATATTGTGACTATTTTATTGCTTCTTGCAATGATGAAAATGCTTGCGACTTTGTTGGTTTTGCGTTACGGTGCCTCTGGAGGCGTTTTGCAGCCGAGTATTTCGACTGGCGCTTGCTTTGGTGTGATTTTATACGCTATTTTTTCAACGTCTGCGCTTTCGCAAGTTTTTGACATTTCGCAAGTTTCTGCAATTTCTGTATCTATTATTGGCGCTGTTTCTTTACTTGCATCTTCCAGAAAAGCTCCAATTATGGCTTGGCTTTTAGTTGCTGAATTAGTAAATGCGCCGTTTGCATTACTTTTTCTTATGCTATTTGCTGCAATTGTGTCCAATTGCGTAGCTAATTGTGTTGAGCGATTTATTTCGCATTTTTTTGCGGTCACACGCACACGATAGTCTAGATATATTCAAAATGTTTGTAAGGAGATAAGGTGACTGAGCTGTTTACGGCTTCTCCCATTATGCAAGAAGGGGAGCCACAAAATCCAATGGATTCGATTTTTAATCAACTTTTAAAGGATCGTATTATTTGGCTTGGTTCTGAAGTCAAGGATGAAAATGCTAATATCATCTGTGCACAGATGCTTATGCTAGCTGCGCAAGATCCTAAAAAAGATATTTGGCTTTATATAAATTCGCCTGGAGGGTCTATTACGGCAGGAATGGCGATTTATGATACTATGCAGCTTATTGAGCCAGATGTGGCTACTATTGCTGTGGGAATGGCTGCTTCTATGGGTCAGTTCTTACTGAGTTCTGGTACTCCTGGTAAGCGTTTTATTACATCTCATGCACGTGTTCTTATGCACCAGCCTTCTGGTGGCGTTGGCGGTACTGCAACTGATGTGCGTATTAATGCTGAGTTAATTATGGATATGAAGAAGACTCTTTCTGAGCTTACTGCGCAGCAGACTGGTCATACAGTTGAAGAAATTTACCGTGACAATGAGTATGATCATTGGTTTACTGCGCAGCAGGCTTTGGAGTATGGTTTTGTGGATAAGATTGTCACCACTCCAGCTTCTATGCGTGGGGAGGAGTGATTTTATATGGCAAGTGAAGAAGCAAAGTTTGTTGCACGCGCCCAGCGCTTGGGTGGATTTGGTCAAACCAGTGGTGTGTTTACGAATCGTTATGTTTTGCCTCAATTTGGCGAGCAGACTCCTTATGGTATGAAAACTCAAGATCCGTACACTAAGCTTTTTGAAGATCGTATTATTTTCATGGGTGTACAAGTTGATGACACTTCTGCTGATGACATTATGGCTCAGCTCTTGGTTCTAGAAAGCATGGATCCAAATAGGGATGTAATGATGTACATTAACTCTCCAGGCGGTTCTATGACAGCTATGACGGCAATTTACGACACTATGCAGTATATTAAGCCAGATGTTCAAACGGTGTGTTTAGGGCAAGCTGCTTCGGCTGCTGCGATTTTGCTTGCAGCTGGTTCTGCTGGTAAGCGTATGATTCTGCCAAATGCTCGTGTTCTTATTCATCAGCCTGCTATGGGTCAGGATTTTGGTAAGGCTACTGAGATAGAGCTTCAGGCTAAGGAAATGTTGCGTTTGCGCGAATGGTTGGAATCCACTCTTGCAAAGCATACTGGTCAGGATATTGAGCGTATTCGTAAAGATATTGAGGTGGATACGATTCTTACAGCTCCTCAGGCTAAAGAATACGGTATGGTAGATGAAGTTCTTGAACATAGGTCTTAAGTAGTTTTTACTTTTTAGATTTTTATGTTTTAGCTGCAACCCTTGGCGACACGCCAAGGGTTGTGTTTTTGTGAATATGGTTGTATATTAGTCAAGTTGCCGAAAACAAGGGAACGATTTCCTAAGGCTTCGGAAACATGCGCCAGTAGCCCAACGGATTAGAGCATCTGACTACGGATCAGAAGGTTGCAGGTTCGAATCCTGTCTGGCGCACAGGTGGCGCGGTGATTTTCACCGCGTTTTTTTTTATTCTGTTTTCCGCTTAACGCATACAAAATCATATTAGGTATAAAAAACGAGGAACAAATCCAAAATTGGGAGCGTTCCTCGTTTGCTTGTAAGTCTTACGCTTATCGTTTAAACCTACTCAGTAACTGCCTTCTTGAGCAAAGAACCAGCGGAGATTCTAACACCGTAAGATGCAGGAATCTTAATGGTTTCGCCAGTGCGTGGGTTGCGGCCAGTGCGCTCAGCGCGCTTTACACGCTCAGCGGAGAACAGGCCAGTGAGCTTCAAGCCTTCACCAGACTGCAAAGCCTCAACGAACACATCCTGGAATGCGTTGACAGCGGCCTCGGCCTGTGCCTTGGTAAGGTTGGACTTCTGAGCGATCTTCGAAACGAGATCAGACTTGTTGTATGCCATACAAGCATCCTTTGTGTTAGGGGCCTTCTCTTCCAAAGACCACTTTCACTCATAGATATTAATACATTTTCCCTACAAATGCGCGGTTTTTCGCCGTTTTTCCGAGATTTTTTTACGATTTTTTAGATTTTTTGCTTGATAAAATACTTTAAAATCGTAGAAATGCCTTATATAGGTTTATTTATACTATTATCAACTAAATAATCTTATATAATAAGAAAGTTGGTTTTTCAAGATTTTAAGCAGACCATACTAAGCTGTCTAGCTTTTTAAGCATATGTTACATGGTCTAAACTAATCCGCGGTTACTAAGACTTTTCATAGCAAAAGCGCCTATTGGTATTCTTAGCCAGTAGAACATGAGTCTGTAAAGTAGGGTAGCAGATAATGCGATAGTTGGATGAATTCCAACTGAGGTAAAAGCAAAAGTAAGTGAAGCTTCAACAGCTCCCAATCCACCTGGTGTAGGAACAGCGGAACCAGCAGTATTGGCAACTAGGAACAGTAGCACTGTTTCCCAAGGGTTTGCATAGTAGCCGAAAGCAAGAAGAGCTACCCAATATCCCAGTCCTGTTGCAAAAACAAGAATAAGACCGCCTACAGTGCCTTTAATGAGCTGTTTAGGGCTACTTATTAGCTCTTTAATCTGTTTACCATAATCTGAAAGAATAGGAAGATATCTTTTACGTATAAATTTTCGAATAGGTGTAATAATCATAAAAGTGCATATGATTAGCGTTACTATTCCTATTACTGTTATGAGCATGTGTGTAGGAATCATTCCAGAAAGCACATTTTTACCAGTAAAAATGCCTACGCAGAACATAACTAAAGCTGTAACAAGTGCTTGTAAAAGCCAAACTGCACTTGTAATGGCTGTGGCTTGAGCAGCCGAATACCCATTCTTTTTTATAATTTGCATGTTCACAAAGGCTGGTCCTACGCCAGCTGGCATGGAAACAGCTGTAAACCCAGAAGCAGCTTGTGATGTAAACAGAACGCCAGCAGAAGGGCGTGAATCGTCCATAAAAGATCCAACTGTAATCGCAGAACCTACCCAAGCTAGCAAGCTGAATGCAAAGCATAATAGAACCATTAATGTATCCGCGCGTTTAAGAGCAGATACAATTTCTTGAGGATGCCATTGTGTTGCAATAGCAGCCAGAGCTGCAACAATAAGAATCAGCGTAACGAAGAATCTAATATTAAAACGGGCTAATCGCACTGTATCATAATCTTCGTCATCTGTGTGCTCGCATACCTTTTCACCTAGCTTAGTTTTAAGTTCTTCAAACAATTTCTTATTCCAAGACGTTAATGCTCTAGTTGATGAAGGAATAGCAGCTTTTTGCATAAAAGGCATTATTTGAGCTAGCTTATCTGCGCCCCAAGTATTCATAGCAGCTTCTATAGCGCTACTTGTATCAATGCATGTTGCGATTATTGATAAAAGTTGTACTTTGTCTAAAGCAATATTGGTGTCGTCGCTAGCCACATCGCCATTTTGCCATCCTGCAATAACCGGAGTTCCATCTTCTAGCCTTGCAAGTGTTTCTGGGCTTATTCTTCTATGTGTTATTCCTCGATTGTTTGCAATATCGAGGTAGCGCATAAGTCTTTCCGCATCTTTAATTGTAAGCGTGTTTAAATTGCATGGCACAAGTACATTATCGGTGTGGAATACCATTATTGAAGATTTTCCACAATCTGTTACTCCATAAACGTTTGCTGTAGCTAAGTGCAAGCTCCTAAGAACAAGAAGCATTGAAAGATGATGATGTATGGAGTGTCTTGCAGAACGATCTCGTCTAACTGGTATATCTATTAGCTTAATCCATTGCCATAGCTGATTTAGATATCCTGGCAAGTGAACCTGATTATCTAGAACCGAAATCACGTATCTTGTTCCATGAATATCAATCGCATCGTATAGCCTTGAATTTTCAATCAGATCGTCATCAAGGCTAGATTTCAGAACACCATTATGGTCTGTAGTTAGTGTACGTCTGTTTAATTGAACAAGATGAGTAATTCCAATATTTTCTAATGCGTCAACTATATCTTTTCCCCAAGCACCTTTGCTGCGAGTGCCTTTAATAAATCTGATTATTGTACCTATAGCGCGACCAATACACCAAGATGTTAAAACACCTGTTAGTGAATGCCATGATGTGACTATTAGTATAGGTGAAGCAATTATTAATGCTTGCCAAGATATTCTTACGACTTTACTATCTCGTCTAGGTCCACTAACGGTTAAAAAAGCAACTATTACCGCGTATATGTCTGGCAATAATTCAGTACCGTGACTGCTGGAAATCGAATTGAATGATGTAAATAGTGGAGCATTATTTAAAGCAGTGAGAAGATAAGAAATATACCATACGAGAGGATATGTTAATAGCAAGGTTAGTGTAGATATTGTTGTGTCAATCCAACGTCTTGCGTTAATCATAGAAATTACTACGCTAGCTACTATGGCGATTGTAATTGCTTGCTGGAAAAGAGAAGATGGTAATCCAGTTACAATCCACACAATAATTTTTCCAGCATTTTTTGCATCGTGCTCTACGCCTGCGGTTGTGCCAGAAAAACACATTGTAAACAGCACAACCGCAGTTCCTAGTGCAATAGATATAATCGCGTAAATCAAGTCAGCCCAATTACGAACTAATTTAGGCCTCGTGTCATTAATAATCAAATTTTCTTCTACTTGCGATTGCATAAACACACCGTTTATTTATTAAATAAAATTATCGAATAAAATCAACCAGCCTAGATGCAATACCAGTATAAGATTCTGGTGTAAGAGCTTTCAACCTATTTGCTGTTTCTCTATCAAAGTTTCTAGAAGATATAAACTTTTCAACATCTTGTCTAGAAATACTATGACCGCGCATTAATTCTTTAACCTGCTCATATGGGCGTTCCATTCCTTCTACGCCAGCAATTTCTTGAGCTCTCATAGCAGTTTGGATTGGTTCTCCAAGAACTTCCCAGTTGCTGTTAAGCTCTTCGCTCATCATTTGCGTGTTTGGATGAATCGACTTTAAGCCGCCAAGAAGATTGTTTAAAGCAAGAAGAGCATAACCGAATGCGGAACCAACGTTTCTTTGAGTAGTTGAATCTGTTAAGTCTCGCTGCCAACGGCTCTCGGTAAGAGTTGCGCAAAGAGTGTCGAAAAGTGCGCAAGAAATCTCAAGATTTGCTTCCGCGTTTTCGAATCGAATAGGATTCACTTTGTGAGGCATTGTGGAAGATCCTGTAGCTCCTTTAACTGGAACTTGTACAAAAACTCCGCGAGAAATGTACATCCACACGTCTACAGCAAGATTGTGAAGAATATGATTAATGTGACTTACAGTGCTATAAAGTTCCGCTTGCCAATCGTGGCTTTCGATTTGCGTTGTAAGAGGATTGAAGCAAAGACCCATTCTATTTTCTACAAATTCTTTAGAAACACTAAGCCAATTAACATTAGGGAAAGCTGCAAGGTGAGCGCCAAAAGTTCCAGTAGCACCGTTTATTTTTCCAAGATATTCTTGGCAGCTAAGGTGTTTTAGCTGGCGATTTAGCCTGTAAACAAACACTGCAAGTTCTTTACCTAAAGTTGTAGGAGTGGCAGGCTGACCATGAGTGAGAGATAGCATTGGCATATCTCTATACTCTTGTGCTTTTTGAGTTAAGTAATCGACAATAGCTTTCAAATTTGGCGTGTATACGTTTTCAACCGCGTTTTTTACACACCTCGCTATAGAAAGATTGTTTATATCTTCACTCGTGCATGCAAAATGAACTAATGTTTTAAGATTGCTAAGCTGGGTTTTATGCCCTAATACTTGCTCTGCTTTGTCTAACTCGTCGTCAATGTAGTATTCAACAGCTTTAACGTCGTGATGTGTTATAGCTTCGTGAGCTGCATGGCGTTTTATTCCTTCTGCTCCAAAATTTTCTGGAATTGCACGCAAATAATCGCATTCTTCATCTGTTAAAGGATTTACGCCGTCTACAATGGTTTTGAATCCGTTTCCCTTGTATCCGTTTGCTAAAAGGATCATCCATTCAACCTCTACGCGCATGCGCTCGCGGTTTAAGGCTGGTTCGCTTAGAAATTCTACAAGATCAACAGTTTGATTGTGGTATCTTCCGTCTAGCGGAGTCAAAGCAATAGCAGGGCAAATATCAGTAAGCTTCATACTTTAAAGGTTACAGCATGGCATGAAACTACTAGGTGTTTTGAGCGGTTATTAGTTAATGGCGCATAGTTAATGGCTCATAATTCCTTGCCATAGTGTTGTTTCTTCTAATTCGTCACCTAGTGTTTTTCTAAAATGCTCTTCTTGCATTCGTATCTCTTTAGATCCAAGTTGATGAGCGTCTTCATAAGCTGCTTTATGATAATTCAAATCATGCGTGAGTGTTCCTTCTTCTGGTACATTTTTTACTAAGATTCCATCTTTTTCAAAAAGTTTTTCATTTTTATAACTTTTAGTTCTGTATTGTTTATTGTTTTTCTTATTATTTTCTTTATTTTTGTTTTGCGATTTTATTACATTTACAACAAGTGAATTGTATATTGCATTATGAGCTGTTTTAGGGGCGATTGTGCCATTGTGAGCAGTAGCGCTTTTCTTGGCAGTTCCATGTATTGTAACCCAATTATTTCTATTTGGATTAGATGCGCCATCTAAGGTAGGAACTAGTTCGTCTTCCATTTCTATGCTTGTGACCCAAGTTTTATTTGGTATTGGATGGTTTGCTATTGGAGATCCAGCAGTTACTATGTGTTTTATGTTGTATTGTTTTGAGTAATCGCTAGCTATGCTTGCAGATACAATTCCTCCTTGTGAATGTCCAACAAGAATAACTGAGTCTTTTGCTTTAATTCCGCTTTTTCTCATGGCTTCTATAACCATTCTTGTGCTGTCTGCATTTTGTCTTACGTTTTTAGAACTACTCATAACTTCTGCGTTTTGTGGCCATCCAAAAGGAGATTTTGGTTTGCCATCTGTTCCAGGTATTGTAACAAGCCAAGATATGCTACCGTCTTTTTTCTTAAAGCGTTGTATTGCTATTGTTGCTGCATCTGCGTTTATTTTAGGCGGTTTTACGCCAAGGTTTCCATTTGAAAGATCTGTTAGATTTGCAAGAGCTTGACTAATATTGCTTCCTCTGTAATGAAATATTTTTGAATATTCTCTGTGAGGTAATCTAATTTTTGTTACTTTAAGATTATTCCCTTGGTTTGCATCGTTGATTTTTGCGCTAAACAAGCTTAATGCGCTTGCAAAAGTGGAAACTGGTGCTTTTGAATGTTTTACATCGTTCTTTTCTTGAATACTAGAAATAAAATGCACAGGAATTCCCGTTACGGGGTTTATTAGAAAATGCTTAGAAAAGCCTCTAATAAAGCCTTGTTGAATTGGTGCAGTTTCATGACTCCATTTAGAAAAGTTTTTCATACCGCTTTTTTGAGTCATATCTAAAAGTATGCTAAATCCTACGCTTGCAAAGAATGGTACTGCTGTAATAGGGAATATACTTGTACCAATCGATACAAGATTATCTAAGTTTTCTCTATTTTTGTATTCTGCGTTAGCATATAGATTATTTGCTCTGATTATTAGAGAAGATAATTCATCAAGTTTATTTGATAACGATTCGCATTGGCTTGATTTTATTCTGCATTCTGCAGGATCCAATAGCGGTTGTAAAGAATCGTCGTTAAAATAACCATTAAAATTTTTGTTATTTTCAGAGAAAACAGATGATTTTTGGCTTTCAATCTGCATTGCAGCTTGCATCCAGCTTGTGCTTAACGAGTGGAAATCGTTGGATAGTTCTTGTAATTTTGCGGATTTTGTTTTGTATTCGCTAGCATCAGCTACGCTAATGGTTTTTCCACCTGTTATTGTTGATTTAACTCTCCAAGGCATTAAATTCACCTCCATAAGTTGATTTTTGAGTTAATAGAGCTAATTTCGCATGCTTTTTTGGCAGCATTAAACATTTCTTCATTGAACGCGTTTGCGGCTTTTCCATGCCAATCTTTAAGAGTATTTGAATGTGCTTCGCCAAGCACGCTGTTAGAACATTGTTCTGTTCTTGCTATCAGCGAGTAATAATTATTAAATGTATGCATACAAAGTATTACACACAATGTTTTTTAAATAGTCACGAAAAATCTTTTAATGTGGTTAAAGGTTCCAAAATATTGAAATATAAGGGTTTATATTCTATTAGATATTTTTTTATTACCTTTACCACGGCTTGTTACTTGAATCTTCTTGTTTAGAAGACTTTGTTTTTCCAGACTTACTATTTGAATCATTATTGCTGTAATCTTTTTCGGATTGGTTTATTTGATTCTGGTCTTGATCTTTTTGATTGTTTTGTTTTAATAAGTCTTCGACCTTCTTTTTTTGAGAATCGCTTAAACTAGAATTCCCAGATTTGTCCTGCAAATTATTTTTTTGGTTTCGGTCATTATAGTTGGATTGTGTACTAGAATCAGTATTTTTTTTATCTTCATCAATTTGTTTTTGTAAGAATCTAGTAAGTCTTTTAGATATTAGTGCGTTGTGCTCAATACTATTTTTTATGTGAGGTAAAAGAATAGTGTATGGCGATTTTGCTTCGCTAAATTGATCATCAACCTGTTTTTGAGATACGAGCAATATTTCTCTATCTGCATCAACTTTTTTTGACGCTTTTATGTTATTTATTAGTGATTTTGTGGCAGAATTATACGTTGATTCTGCTTTAAGATTAGTAATAGACAAATAAGCTGATATAGCGCATAAGGCTATAACAATAGAAGATAAAGTAACAAGAGAAAATCTTAGGAGTGACTTAGGTGTGATTCTGCTAATCATATAAGCTTCCTTGATTTTGTAATCCAGCATGATAATTCCCAAAGAATCAATATGCTTGCAAGAATAGCAAAAGGCCAAACGATTGGCTCAGGTCTAAGTCTCGGCTTAACAGTATTGTTCTGTCTCCATTGTTTAGAAAGAATATTTTTTGCTTCTAATCCAATAGAGTGATTTTTGCTAGAGTCAACATATTTTCCACTAACCTCATCAGCTATATTCTTAAGATTCTGCGGATCCATCTTAGATATTCCAGGTTTTCCAGTAGATGGGTCAATAATCCATTTACCAGATTGTTTTGTAGAAGAATCTGTAGAATTTATATCATCTAAATCATTTAGCTTAGTGGTGGTATTTGGGATTTTCCCGCCATTTTTAGAACCTACGCCAATAACATAAGCATGATTCACGTATCCGCGTAGAGATGAGAATGTTCTACGCTTTCTAGAAGTTGTTTCTTCTCCATCGCTTATTAAATATAAAACTGTAACGTCTTGCGGATGAGCGTCATGAATTGCCTTAGCTTCAAGAAGAGTTTTATCTAGGGGAGCATCCAAACTAGTTCCATTTGAAACTCCAACAGGTTCAGTGTTGATAGTATCAACCCAATTTTCAATTGCATTAGAATCTGGCGTAAGTGGAACATCAACACTAGAAGACGCTCCAAACCTAATAGCAGTAAAACTTGCGTTTATGTAATTATTTGTAATTTGTTTTATTATTTGTTTTGCAGAATTAAACCTAGTGGTTGTGTTGTTGTTTAAATCCTTAGAATCATTAACATTCATAGAGCCAGTAACATCTAAAACAAATATAACATTTGTAGCATTAAGAGAGCGTTGCAAGGTGCTTTTCATAACACAAGGGCATAATGCACAAATAGCTAGAAGAACGCATATTAACACTCTTCGAACCCTCATATAAATTGTCTCGTCCGAACTAAGGTTTTTGCGATTAATTGGGAAAATTTCATATAATGCCAAAATGCCAAGAATCGCAATAGCAACTAGCGAAATCCAACTAAAAGATATTTTCATCGTTTTATCCTTCTCGCTGAAATAAGCCAGAGAGTTACAAAAATAACCGCAAATATTGTTGCAATACTAGGATCATCGCTTAACGCTGATTGTGTAGAGTCCTTTTGCATAATTGTGTGCTGCTGTTCAATTTTACGTACCAAAGCTAAAACAGAATCAGAATCATGCTGAGTTAAGAAAATGCCACCATTTTTTTCAATAAGTTCACGCATCTGATTAGTAGTGTTCTCATTTTCGCTTTGAGTAGATCCAGAATACAATCCATCGACTTGAATATTAGCTCGTTTTGTTAGATCTAAAGCTTGCTTAAGAGAGTAAACTGGTTTCCCAGAAACAACATTATCTGTAGCTAAAACAATAGATGCACTACGATTAAGACGATTATGAGGTTTTTGGGAGTTGCTAGAAGAACCATATACAACTCCAGGAATCATTGCAGCGCAACTAACAAGACCATCGCCAATTAACGATGTTGCTTCTTTTCGGTTTTGCGTACCATCAAGCCACGTGGAAATCTGCTGATACTGCTTTTGTTGCATATTGTCGATTTTGTCTTGTGTTTGAACTCCATCCAACAGCTTAGAAGCGTACTGCAACTGTTTTTTAACAAGTGAATAATCGTCTGTAAGAGGAAAAACAGTTCTAGAAGTTGAATTAAAAATACTCAAACCAATGCGCTCGCCTTGAAAATGCTCAACAAATTTCAAATAAGCGTTAATAACTTCCAAATCATACGGCAGAGTAGATCCAGAAACATCTAAGCATAAAACAATATCTCTAGAGCTTGATTGTTCGTTTGCGTTTAAAACTCTTGAAGGTCTAGAGCTGAGAATTGTAGTGCATATAAGAGCTAGGATAAGCATTATAAAAGAGAATTTGCGAAGAATATTCCATAGTCTCCATTTTCTAGCACATAAACTTCCTTGCAAATCCTCGTCTAAAGTAAATGTTCTCAAAAAGCTTGATTCTAAAATGTTTTTTGAATTGTACGAATGATTCTTTAAGTTGTGTCGTTTAACCTCGCTAATCACTAATACAGTTATAAGAATTATTACGCTTGCTAAAACACCAAAAAACAGGACTATTGGCCATTTAAGTCGCATAGAGAAAATAGATGAAACGAGTGTTGAATAATTATATATTTGGCAGTTACATAATGTTGAGAATGATAATGTGGAGAATGTCATCTTTTATTCTCCTTTGTTTTCCAACTTTCTAGCAGAATAAGAACCCATCTTGCACCCTGATCCACATCTGTATTTTTAGCTTGATTATTATATGTGCTATCTGCAAATTCAGGAGGATATAATGCTGCGATTGTTTGTCTTAAAAGATCTGCTCCATGAGTGTTTTTCCAAGATTTTCTAAGTGAACTGATTTCTCCAAGTGTATGCGATTTAATGTTTTCGCCACTCATTATGGAAACATATTGTCTAGCTATTTGCGCTAATTTTGCAAAAGCCTGATCTTTCTCAATTTTATTTTCATGATATTGGCTTACCACTAAATCAATCTTTTTACGCCATTCTTGCTTATTTGCATTCAATGTATGAGCAGCATTTTTAACTTTTTGCTTAGAATCCCCTTTAGTGTTTATTTTATAAATTGCAGCATATAGAACCACGAAAGCAGCGCATGCGATTATTAGACTTAAGCCAATAAATGCAAATAGCATTGAATCATCGTTTAGAATTTTATTAACATCAAGAATACTCATCGACTTACCCCACTAACTCAAGCGTAAATCTTTATTGCTTTTAGCGCCAGAAAACATACTCTGTAAGGTAGCTTTCGATATAAATTTCGTCGAAGAATGGAATATTTGTTCACTAGAAGAACCGCGTATAAGCGATGATCCTGTGTTATTTAGAATTTCGTGCAATGCGTTATTGACAAAAGCTCTATGTGTATTAACTTCTTTAGCGCAAGAATCATCTTTTAAGAATGCTGGAATTTCTCGCATTGTTGTACCGTCAATTATTGGCGTAACTTTATATGAATTAAATGGATTAATTGGACATATTGTTACCACGATCAATGAGTGTAGTCTTGAAATTTTTTGCAAATCATCAAAATGTTTTGACGAAATTGCATATTCATCCGTGATAATTACTATTAATCCGCGTGATTGATTAATTGAATTAGCAAAATTTATGATCGTATTTGTATCTCTAAGTTTTTTACGTGTTTTATATATATTTTTATCCAAATTACGTTCAAAATCAGGAAGATTCCTAGATGAAGGAATCTTTATAATATCGTTACCGTCAAATAAAACGCAGTTTAATGAATCGTTACGTTTTATACTTAAAGACGCAAAGAAACACGCTGAATTAGAAGCTGCCTCGTACAAATACTCGTTAAGTCCATTACAAGAACATGAAGCATTCATGTTCGCGCTAGAATCTACAAGAATCCAAGTCTTAGAAGAACAGTTTCTTTCTCTAGAAGAAACCATTGGCTCGCCAAGTCTAGCGCTAGCTTTCCAGTTCATCATTCTAGCTTCATCACCCGGCTGCCATGAGTGAATGTCAACTAAATCACCATTTCCAAAATTATGATTGGACGGATGCTCTCCTTCAAAAATGCCCAACGATTTTTTGGCTACGGGTAAATTCAGACGATTATCTAATTCTTCAATCTTTCGCCTAATCTTTTTAGCAGAATTTGAAACTAATAAGCTTCTTTTAGTATCTTGTACCACAAAATCAGATTTTGTAAAAGATTTTAACATTCTTGTAAAAAACGGATTTGCAAAGATCATGGTGCAGGAACCGTTTTCACTATTGCGTCAATAATCTGATCACTTGTAATAGAATCAGCTAAAGCTTCAAAAGTAAGAAGAATCCTGTGTCTAAGAACATCATGAGCAAACTTTTTAACGTCTTCCGGTATTACGTAATCTCTTCCAGAAAGCAAAGCTTGAGCTTGACCAATGCGGATCAAAGCAATAGAAGCTCTAGGGCTTGCGCCCATTCTAACTAGAGAAGAAATAGTTTTAAGAGGGTGACTACCTTCTCCTCTAGAAGTTGCAACAATATCTACTGCATACTTCATAACTGCTTCCGAAACATGTACTCTGCGAGTTGCCGATCTTAAGAAAGTGACATCCTGAAGGCTAATCTTTTGATTATTTAAAGATTCTGGATTGAAAACGTCACTACCTCTATTGGTTAAAAGCTTCAGCATACTAACTTCTTCGTTGAAGGAAGGATACGACATAATTGCTTTAATCATAAAGCGATCCATTTGTGCTTCTGGAAGATTAAAAGTTCCTTCTTCTTCAATAGGGTTTTGTGTAGCGATAACCATAAAAGGCTGAGGAAGATTAATGCGTTCTCCACCAATAGTTGTGGCGCCTTCTGCCATTGCTTCAAGCATAGCGGATTGTGTTTTTGCGTTAGAACGATTAATTTCATCTAGAAGAATTACGTTAGCGTGAATAGGTCCAATTTGTGTTGTGAATCTTTGAGAAGCGAAGTCAAAAACTTGTGTTCCAACCAAATCTGCTGGCATTAAATCAGGAGTGCATTGCACTCTTTTGAAACTTCCAGACATTGCTGTAGCAAGAGTCTGAGCCGCTGTGGTTTTAGCCAATCCAGGAACGGACTCAATAAGAATATGTCCTCCAGCAGCAAGAGTTAAAATAAGTGATTCTCTGAGAGAATCCTGTCCAACAAGTGTTTGTGCAAACCTAGAACGAAGAATATCAGCGATCTGTTGAGCTCGTTTAATATCTTCATTAGAAACACCAGCAGATACTGGTTGATTTATAGAGTCAACAATTTGATTAGCTATTGTATTGCTGACCATTGTATTGTTAGGTGTAACTGCACGTGGTTGTGGAGGAAGATTAAATACGCCAGTATTAGCGTTATCGTTTTGTTTGCTTGGTTGTGGAGGGAATAATGCCATGCGTTTCATTCTAACTGATGTTTACTACTTTAGATGATTTTACTACTTTAAATAATCTTTACTATTCGCTAGGGAGAGTCCAATCTATTGGTGTTGATCCTAACGATATTAAAGCCTGGTTTGCTCTTGAAAATGGACGAGAACCAAAGAATCCTCTAGAGGCAGAAAGAGGACTTGGGTGAGGGGATTGAATAATGATTGCGTTTGTGAGAAGAGGAGCAAGACTTTGAGCATTTCTTCCCCACAAAATTGCAACCAGAGGAATATGCTTGCCGTTATTATCTACACGGTTATTCAATGCGGTAATAGCTGCATCGGTAATTTCTTCCCAGCCCTTTCCCTGATGACTATTAGGTCTACCTACTTCAACGCTAAGGCACCTGTTTAGTAGCATAACGCCTTTTTGAGTCCACGGTGTTAAGTCACCATTCTTTGGCATTGGTACATTTAAATCACTAACTAATTCTTTATAAATATTAATAAGACTTTTAGGTAATGGTTTAACGTTTGGAGCAACGCAGAAACTAAGTCCTACAGGATGACCTGGAGTAGGATATGGGTCTTGACCAACAATAAGAACCTTTATTTCTTTAAAAGGTATTGTAAAAGCTCTGAGAATATTGTGACTTTCTGGCAGGAATCGCCTCCCGTTAGATAGTTCATCTCTTAAAAAGTCTCCCATTTTGTGAACTTGTGGTTCTACTGGTTCAAGAGCGTCTGCCCAATCTGGGTCTATTAAATCGTGTAAAGACTTTCGCTGTTTAATCTCCATGGTTAATAACTTTAAAACATAAATGACAAATATGTGCAGCAAATAATAATAATTTTTTATATTTCCATTTATCTTATGTTTTGTGCGAGGCATTCGCTAGTATGTATTCCATACTGTTTTAATGATTTTTTGGAAGGGATACAATTATGGCGAACAATAGCCAGAACGTGTCATTCACGACTGATGATTTCGATAATCCACCAGAAGGTCCTGTTGGAGTACATCGTGGAAATCGCGCGTGGTATGCTGTATTGTTCCCATATGTTGTTGTGCTAGTTGTTGCTGTTGTGTTGGGTCTTCTGGCATGGGCGGTTATGTCTGGAGAAATCAACAATATTCGTATGCCTTGGAGTGCAAATAATTCAGCAATTTCCAAGTCTTCTAATGGCAATAAAAATGGCAAAATTGATGAGAGCAAGAGTAAATCTGACAAAGCTGATGGCGATGATTCAGACGAGGATAAGGACCCAGAAGAAACAAATAAGTCAGATAAAAAGCAAGATAAAGAAGATAAGAATTCTTCTAAAGACTCTAATGCTAACAATGACTCTTCGACAGCAGATATTAACAAGACAGTTCAAGTAAAAGTTGTTAATGCAACTAAAATTCAGGGTCATGCAGCTCAAGAAGCTGGAAAGCTTAAGCAAGCTGGTTATGCAAATGTAGAAGCTGCAAATCCTAAAGGTAATGTTCCTTCGGATTCTGTTGTTTGGTACAAGGGAGATGAAAATCGTGCTGCTGCACAAGACATTGCTAAAACTTTGGGTATTAGCAATGTTGAGGCAACTAGTGAAATAACTACCACAATAGTTGTTGTTTTGTGCAAGTAAATTGCTATTTACTCATTTTGCAATAAATTTCAATAATAAATAATTTCTTAAATAGTCGAGTAGAAAGTCGTATAGAGTGGCTTTTTGCTTGGCTATTTTTGATTTTGCTTATAGATTTTTTCTATATATTTTTGAATATAGTTGGCACTCGGGCACTTAGAGTGCTAATCTTCATTTAGCACTCTAATGTTGCAGGTTTAATCAACAGCTGACGGTTGGTTAGATTTCGACGGTTTGAGTGAGTGTTCCATAGTTAAGTTATGTGGAGGAATAATGGCAAAGATTATTGCCTATGAAGAAGATGCCCGTCAGGGTATGCTTGCTGGTCTTGATAAGCTTGCAAATACAGTAAAGGTGACTCTTGGTCCAAAGGGTCGTAACGTTGTTCTTGATAAGTCTTACGGCGCCCCAACCATCACTAATGATGGCGTTTCAATCGCTAAGGAGATCGATCTTGAAGATCCATACGAGCGTATTGGCGCCGAATTGGTAAAGGAAGTTGCTAAGAAGACTGACGACGTTGCAGGTGACGGCACTACAACCGCTACCGTGTTGGCTCAATCTCTGGTGCACGAAGGCTTAAAGAATGTTGTTGCTGGTAGCAACCCGATCGCTCTTCGTCGCGGAATTGAAAAGGCTTCAGAAGCAATTGTTAAGGAACTTCTCGCATCTGCTAAGGATGTTGAAACAAAGGATCAGATTGCAGCTACTGCAACTATTTCTGCAGCAGATCCTGAAGTTGGCGAAAAGATTGCTGAAGCTTTGGATAAGGTTGGTCAGGACGGTGTTGTTACTGTTGAAGACAACAACAAGTTTGGTCTTGATTTGGACTTCACTGAAGGTATGCGTTTTGATAAGGGTTATATTTCCCCTTACTTCGTCACTAATGCAGAAGATCAGACTGCTGTTCTTGAAGACCCATACATTTTGCTCACTTCTGGCAAGGTTTCTAGCCAGCAAGACATTGTTCATGTTGCTGAACTTGTTATGAAGTCTGGTAAGCCATTGCTCATTATTGCTGAAGATGTTGATGGCGAAGCATTACCAACTCTTGTTCTTAACAAGATTCGCGGTACTTTCAACACTGTTGCAGTAAAGGCTCCAGGATTTGGCGATCGCCGTAAGGCAATGCTTCAGGATATGGCTATTTTGACTGGTGCTCAGGTTGTTTCTGACGACCTTGGTTTGAAGCTTGATTCTATCGACGCTTCTGTGTTTGGTCATGCTGCAAAGGTTATTGTTTCTAAGGATGAAACAACTATCGTTTCTGGCGCTGGCTCTAAGGAAGATGTTGAGGCTCGTGTTGCTCAGATTCGCGCCGAAATTGAGAACACTGATTCCGATTACGATCGCGAAAAGCTTCAGGAACGTCTTGCTAAGCTCGCTGGCGGCGTTGCTGTTATTAAGGTTGGTGCTGCTACGGAAGTTGAGGCTAAGGAACGTAAGCATCGCATTGAAGATGCAGTTCGTAATGCTAAGGCTGCTATCGAGGAGGGTTTGCTTCCAGGCGGTGGTGTAGCTTTGGTTCAGGCTGCCGCTAAGGTTGAGAAGTCTGCTGATATTGTTGCTCTTAGTGGAGAAGAAGCCACGGGTGCTGCAATTGTGTTCCGTGCTGTAGAAGCTCCAATCAAGCAGATTGCTCAGAATTCCGGCGTTTCTGGAGACGTTGTGCTCAACAAGGTCCGTGAGCTTCCAGAAGGCGAAGGCTTCAATGCTGCAACTAATGCTTATGAAGATTTGTTGGCTGCAGGCGTTACCGACCCAGTTAAGGTAACTCGTTCTGCTCTACAGAATGCTGCTTCTATCGCTGGCTTGTTCTTAACTACAGAAGCTGTGGTTGCTAATAAGCCTGAGAAGCCAGCTGCTGCACCACAGGCTGGCGCAGAGATGGGCTACTAAATAAAAGTTAGACGTATTGCTTAGCTTTTAGCTAGTTGTTATATGTGAGCGGTGAGTTGTTATAAAATACAAGTCATCGCTCACGTTTTTTATTTATTCTATTGTTTAATTATTTTGTTTATCCCATTGAAAACAAAGATGTAGCTTGCGCTTCTGTATCCATGTAAATGTTAGAAGCATTTTGCATAGCGAGTTGAATGGATTGCAATGATTGTTCCATTTGCTGGTGTGCTGCACGCCATTGCCCAGCTGTTGATGCAAATTGTGTAGCTGCAGGACCAGTCCATACACTTTGCAATTGTTGGAGATTTGCGTACATTCCATTTGTGGCGTCTCGAATCGCATTAATCGAAGATGCAACTGCTGCAGCAGATTGCTGAATTTGTTCTGAATCAACTCTAAATTGTGTCATTTTTTCTCCTCATTTAGTGTAGTTAATTTTCTTATAGTTATTCATTTAGTTTTTGCCGTGCAAACTTATCTTTTGTATAAATTAATTTGTATAAATCAAATTTATAATTTTTTAACTTTTGTTTTGCCTAAATTGCTCTATTTTGCGCTTGTTTCTTGTAATCTAAAAACACGGTATTATGAATATATGCCGTCGAGAAAGTTTATAAAAGATTTTTTTATCAATGTGGTTAAAGGCTTATCTGCTTTTGTAATTATTGTATTTTTGAGCGAAAGTGTTTTGTTTCCAACAACAGCTTTTGCTAATGATGGATTATCAAAAGCGGATTCTCAGAATAAAAGCACTAAGAATTTGGGTATTGTTGCAACAGATTCTATTACGGATACAGAAAATCTTCTTGGAGATTCTGTTACAAAAGTTTCAGATATGATTTCAATAACCAAAAAACAAACAGGTGTATCGGTTAAATTACTTTATTTATCTAATTTTACTGGAAATAAAAATCCGTCAAAATGGGCTAGTGATTTACTTACAAGCACTAATCCAGATCGTAATACTGTTCTTCTTGCTGTTGCTACTCATGATGGAAAGCTTGTAGTAGCAGTTTCATCTAATTCTGATGAATGGCTTAAAAGAAAAACAACCGTGGATTTGCTTTCTGATGCGGCGTATCGTCCTCTTATTAGTTCTCAAGGTGCTGATTGGTCTCAATCTGCAATCATGCTTATGAAGCAGATTGCTCGGTCTAAGAAAACTTCTGTAACTTCCAGAACAAGTGTAGTTTCAACAATCGTTATGGTTGTTATTATTGTTGCTTTGTTTGTTCTTGTTGCACTTATTTTGTGGAGAAGAAACTATATTCTAAAACAAGTATCACTAGGGTTGAGAAGAGCTAAGAGACGCCATGCGGCGCGTAAATAAATCGATTTTTTTCAGGAAACACTCAGGAAACATTCAGTTTTATAAGTGATGCTAATCAGTATGGGTAAGAATGTAGAAGCATCTATTGTTGTGGTCGATGACGAACCTTCAATTCGTGAGCTTTTGGTAGCATCGCTACACTTTGCAGGATTTGATGTAGAAACAGCAGCTTCTGGATCAGAAGCTATTGATGTTATTGAGCGTGTACATCCAGATCTTATTGTTATGGACGTTATGCTCCCAGATATAGACGGATTTACGGTTACAAGGCGAATTCGCCAGAATGGTGTTGCTGTTCCTGTGTTATTCCTTACTGCTAGAGACGACACTCAGGATAAGATTATGGGTCTTACTGTTGGTGGCGACGATTATGTTACAAAGCCTTTTAGTCTAGAAGAAGTAGTTGCGAGAATTCGTGCAATATTGCGTAGAACTCAAGATCCAGATGAAGATACTCCTGTTGTGCGCGTTGCTGATTTGGAAATTAATGAGGATTCGCATGATGTTTCCAGATCTGGTGTTCCAATTGAATTAAGTCCTACGGAGTATAAACTGCTTCATTATTTGATGGACAATGAAGGTAGAGTATTGTCTAAGAGTCAGATTCTCAATCATGTTTGGCAATATGATTGGGGTGGAGATGCGGCAATCGTAGAATCCTATATTTCTTATCTTCGTAAAAAGATTGATGGTATTGAAATTAAAAATGAGGATGGAAGCTTAAAGAAGGTTGTTCCTCTTATTGAAACGAAGCGTGGTATTGGCTATATGATTCGCGTTCCGAAAGCAGGTCAAGCCTGATTATGCGTGAGAGCAAATCTGTGGATGGTTCGCTTTACAATAATGGTTCCAAAACATCTGGTTCTGATAACAGCGGATTAAATCAGTCCGAAGTTAGTGCTGATCGAAATGTTAAAGCCGAATTAGTGACTTATTCTGGTGATAATCCTAAAAAAACTAAGAATAAATCTAAGTCCAAATGGTTGCGGAGGCATATTGATGCTATACCGTTGAGTACTCGTTTGGTGGCGTGTACTTTGGTTGTTCTTACAATTGCTGCATTGTGTATTTCTCTTTCTATTAGGCAATTAGTTGGCAGTTATCTTCTGGATAAAACCGATGCTCAGCTTACAGATCAGGCTCAGCTTATTTACGACAATATAGATTTACTTCGTAGTAAGGATTCTGGAGAACAGGCTGCAGGTCCTAATGATTATTTCTTGCAGATTAGAGACACTAATAACAAGATTATTACTACACCTTTGATTCCAAAACTTAAAGGTGATGTTGTTTCTATGCCAACTCTTCCAGAAGATGGAGAAATTAATAATGTTGTTGTAAGACGTAGGCCTTTTACTGCTCCAGCGCGTGTACATGGAGATGTAAAAAGCATTGATGAAACAACTGCAAAAGCTGCGGAATCTCCTTGGCGAGTTCTTGTTCTTACATGGGGTCAGCGAAGCGG
Source organism: Gardnerella sp. c11Ua_71 (assembly GCF_055818025.1). Taxonomy (NCBI): domain Bacteria; kingdom Bacillati; phylum Actinomycetota; class Actinomycetes; order Bifidobacteriales; family Bifidobacteriaceae; genus Gardnerella; species Gardnerella sp. c11Ua_71. The sequence goes on from NZ_JARFVR010000004.1 coordinate 98,543, forward strand.
ATATAATTCCGAAATGCATGTTAGAGGGTATGTTTATATAGCTCTTTCTTTAAGTGACCAATTAGATACTGTTAATACGCTTACACGCTATTGTGTGATGGTTAGTATAACAGTTATCCTTCTTGGTGCTGTTTTAGCCGCTCTTATTATTCAATCTACTCTTGTTCCACTAAAGAGAATAGAAAAAACTGCGTCGAAGATTGCTTCAGGAGATTTAAGTAGGCGAGTACCTTCCGCACCAGAGAACACGGAGGTTGGATCTTTAGCTGCTTCGTTGAACTCTATGCTTTCTAAGATTGAACAAGGATTTAACGACCAGGAAGCAATGACTGAGAAAATGAAACAATTTGTTTCTGATGCAAGTCATGAACTCCGTACTCCATTAGCTGCTATTCATGGATACGCTGAATTGTACTACATGTGGAGAGGTGTGCCTGGTCAGCAAGAAAAAGCTGATGATTCTATTGCTCATATTAAGGCTTCTAGTGAAAGAATGACGGAACTTGTAGAAGATTTGCTTTCACTGGCGCGATTTGACGAGGGTAGAGGAATAAATGTTTCTCAGACAGTTAAAGTAACTCCTATTCTTTCTGATGCGGCAAATGATTTGAGAGCGTTAGATCCAGTTCGAGTTATTCAGCAAGGCACTTTGCATTTAGCTGATGACTGGAAGTTGATGAATTGCTCTAAGCCAACAAATTGCAGTCTTGATAGAAAGTTTATTTTTACTCCAGGTGAGTTACCTAAAGTCACTTTAAAGGGTGACGGAGCTAGATTGCGACAAGTTCTTACAAATATTGTTGGAAACATTCATCGATATACTCCAAGCGATTCTCCAGTAGAGATAGGTATGGGTGTTCTAAAGGCTTCTATTACTCCTGAAGCTCTTCAAAAAATGGGATCTGTATCTCGTTCATTGAAAGACTTTTTAGAAGCTGCGGAAGTGAGCCAATCTACTGGAACAGGCAGCTCATTTGTGGTTATTCGAGTGGTAGATCATGGACCTGGCGTACCTGAAGAATCTTTATCTCACATATTTGAGCGATTCTATATTGCAGATCCATCTCGCGCTAGAGAAAAGGGTGGTACTGGCTTAGGTATGTCTATTGCTCAGTCTGTTGTTAAAGCTCATCGTGGTTTTATATGTGCTACTACGTCTTGTGCATCTAGGACCAGCAGTGATCAGCTTATTGATGATACAATGGTAGGAAGCGAATCATCTGAATCTAAGCCTCATGGTTTAACTCTTACGGTTGTGTTGCCGAATGTGATATTTGACGATGAGAATAATAAGAAGGTTAAGAATACAGATACTTCTAGCATGGTTACCGATAATAATATTGTAAAAATCGATAATAGTTTAAATTATTAATTATTTTATTTATAATTTTGCTTGTTTTGACATGTTTTTTCGGATAATTTATTGCTTATAGTTTTTGTTTTAGATTGTTCGGGATTCATGCGCTACAATTGATAAAGCGTGAGCCGAGTGAATGTTATGTGGATTATAGTAGAATATGATGATTCGCATAGAATTTAATGAATTCGAGTGAGGTGTGTTATGCCCAACGGGCGTGTTCGTTGGTACGATTCTAAAAAAGGATATGGCTTTATATGCGATGAGGAGGGCAAAGATGTATTCTTACCATCTTCTGCGCTGCCAGAATCAGTGAAAGAGCTGCGTAAAGGTACGCGTGTTGAATTCTCTGTTGTTGAAGGTCGTAAAGGGCCACAGGCAATGGGTCTCACTGTTGTGGCTTCTGCGCCTTCGCTAGTAAAAGCCACAAGACCAAAAGCTGAAGATATGGCTGCAATAGTAGAAGACCTTATTAAGCTTTTGGATTCTGCAGGCAATGGTTTACGACGTCGTCATTATCCGTCTACTGCTGAGAGTAAGAAACTTGCGCATTTGTTGCGTGCTGTAGCAGACAATTTTGACGTGCAGGACTGATATTTAACAGGATTTTTTATGGCAGATGAAGTAATCAATCCTCAGGAGCTTGCATATAGTATTGCTGTGGAAACTTCAGAGCGTGAAAACGCTGTTGGAGATTTCGTAAGTGCTACAGATCTTGGTAGTGATGTTACCGATTTTAGATTTGTTTGCAATATGCCTGGGTATGAAGGTTGGCAGTGGTCAGTAACGCTGTACCACGATGCTGATGTTGATCGTTGGACAGTTAATGAGTCAACTCTTGCCCCAACTGAGGATTCTTTACTACCTCCACCTTGGATTCCTTGGAAAGATAGACTTAAGCCAACGGATCTTTCGGTTATGGACTCTATTGGTACAGCCGAAGAAGATGAAAGGCTTGAGTCTGGAGTTAATCCAGAAGATTTAGATTATAAAAAATCTAAAGCAAATGTTTCTGAAGATTCTGTAGAAACTGAATGCTCTGAATCGGAAAAGTCGCCAGCAACCGAACAGGATAACGAAACAGAGCAAAATAATGAATCTAAAGAAGATAATGAGTCTAAAGAATCTCAAGAAGATTTTGAAGAAGCAGTTGAGACTTTTAGATTAACTCGTAAGAGGGTTATGACTGCTGAGGCAATAGCTCAAACGGCGAAGCGATGGTATTCGGGACAACATGGTCCTAAATCGCTTTCTACTAAAATTGCGGATGGTAAAGCGTGTTCATCCTGCGGATTTATGATTCCGCTAGCTGGCAGCTTAGGAAACATGTTTGGAGTTTGCGCAAATATGTGGAGCCCAGACGATGGGAGAGTGGTGGCATTAGATCACGGGTGTGGAGAGCATTCCGAAATAGAGCCACCAGAGCCATCACAACTTTGGATTCAATCGACTCCAGCCTATGACGATTATCATATTGAGATAGCTCCTCAAGCTCCTAGAGACGAGAGAGCAGATGTAGAGCTTATCGAAGAAGCGATTGAAGATAGTAAGGAAAATCGTAAAAGACATCGCAGGTTGATAATTGAAGACGAGTCTGACGAGTTCAGTGAAAATAGCGAAAATAGCGAAAATAGCGATTCTGCAGAAATTGATTCAATTGATAGAAGTAATAATAAAGATAATAAAGCTAATGAAGATATTGAATCAGAAGATTTTGCAGATAGCACTGATAATTCTGATGATGTTGATAAGAGTGATGTTTCGGATGATGCAGATAGCGCAGATTATGCAGAATCTGGCGATGACTCGGATTCTGCAGACAATTCTGAAGATTTAAATAAGTCGTCATTAACCAATGAGTAACACTAAAAATAGTGTTAGAGTCATGGCAACTCGTTACCATAGAACGAAGGATAAGAACGGAAGGCAATTATGTTTGAACGGTTCACTGACCGCGCTCGGCGTGTGATTGTGCTAGCTCAGGAAGAAGCGCGCTCTCTTCAGCATAACTATATTGGTACCGAGCATATTCTCTTAGGTCTTATTAGAGAAGGCGAAGGAATAGCAGCAAAAGCTTTAAACGCCAAAGGCGTAGAATTAGACAATACTCGTAAACAAATAAAAGAAATGATTGGCACTGGTACTGTCTCGCCTAGTGGACACATACCTTTTACTCCGCATGCTAAACAAGTGCTTGAGCTTAGTTTGCGTGAAGCATTGCAATTGGGGCACAGCTATATTGGTACCGAGCATATTCTCTTAGGTCTTATTAGAGAAGGCGAAGGTGTTGGAACGCAGGTGCTTATTAAGATGGAGGTCGATTTAGGAGATCTTCGTAGCACTGCAATGGATTTGATTCGAGGAAATTCTGGATTACCAGAAGACGGTCAGAAGGGTGATTTGGCTAATGCTGGAGGAGTGCAGGATAAGAGGAATCAGTCTGGTTCTGCGCTGCTAGATCAGTTCGGAAGGAATCTTACTACAGAAGCTGAGCAAGGGAAGCTTGATCCTGTTATTGGTCGTTCAAAAGAGATTGAGCGCGTTATGGTTGTGCTTTCTCGCAGAACTAAGAATAATCCTGTTCTTATAGGTGAACCTGGTGTTGGTAAAACAGCTGTTGTGGAAGGTCTTGCACAGAAGATTGTTGCTGGAGATGTGCCAGAAACGTTAAAGGGCAAGCAGGTTTATTCTCTTGACTTGGGTTCGATGGTTGCTGGATCTCGTTATCGTGGCGATTTTGAAGAGCGCTTAAAGAAGGTGCTTAAAGAAATTAAGACTCGTGGAGATATAGTTCTATTTATTGATGAGATTCATACTATTGTTGGTGCTGGGTCTGCAGATGGTGCTTTGGGTGCTTCTGACATGCTTAAACCTATGCTTGCGCGTGGTGAGCTACAGACGATTGGTGCTACAACTACCGATGAGTATAGAAAGTATATTGAAAAGGATGCGGCTTTGGAACGAAGATTCCAGCCTATTCAAGTTCAAGAGCCTTCTATTGCAGAGACAATTGAGATCCTAAAAGGTTTGCGTGCACGCTACGAGAATCATCATCACGTAACTATTACGGATGCTGCTTTGCAGTCTGCAGCAGAAATGTCTGCTCGCTATATTCAAGATAGGAATTTGCCAGATAAGGCGATTGATCTTATTGATGAAGCTGGAGCTCGCCTACGTATTAAGCGATTGACAGAGCCACCAGAGCTTAAGGAACTTGATTCTAAGATTTCTAAACTTTCAGAAAAGAAAGATGAAGCTATTAAGAATCAGGACTTTGAGAAGGCTGCCGACTTGCGAGATGAGCAGGAAAAGCTTGAGGAAGAACGTAAGAATAAAGAGCAGGCTTGGCGTGAGGGCGAGTCTAATGTGAATATGGTTGTAGACGAGGATGTTATTGCATCTGTTGTTTCTAATACAACTGGTATTCCTGTTGTTAAGCTAACTCAAGCGGAATCCAAAAAGTTGCTCGGTATGGAAGCGGAGCTTCATAAGCGTATTATTGGTCAAGATGAGGCTGTTTCTGCACTTTCTCGTTCTATTCGTCGTGCGCGAGTAGGATTGAAAGATCCAAAGCGTCCTTCTGGATCGTTTATTTTCGCTGGTCCTACAGGAGTTGGTAAGACAGAGCTTGCGAAAACCTTAGCTCAATTCCTGTTCGACGATGATGATGCTTTGATTCGTGTTGATATGTCGGAGTTTGCGGAAAAGTATGCGGCTTCTCGTCTTTTCGGTGCTCCTCCAGGATATGTTGGCTACGAGGAGGGTGGCGAGCTTACAGAGAAGGTTCGTAGAAAGCCATTCTCGGTGGTGCTTTTTGACGAAATTGAAAAGGCTCATCCAGATATTTTCAACACGCTTTTGCAAGTGTTAGACGACGGTCATTTAACAGATGGCCAGGGAAGAAAAGTTGATTTTAAGAACACGATTATTATCTTGACTACAAATCTTGGTACTCGCGATATTGCTAAGTCAGCGAATACTGGTTTTAGTCTTGGCAATAATGCGGATGCATCTTACCAGAGGATGAAGGATCAGGTTAATTCGGAATTGAAGCGTCAGTTCCGTCCGGAATTCCTAAACCGTTTGGATGATACGATTGTGTTCCGTCAGCTTACTGAGCCAGAGGTTCGTCAGATTGTTGATTTGGACGTTAAGCGTTTGAATGACCGTCTGTTTGAACGTCATATGACTTTGGAGCTTACAGATGCAGCTAAGAATCTTCTTGCGCAAAAGGGCTTTGATCCTCTTCTTGGAGCAAGACCGTTGCGCAGAGTTATTCAGCGTGATATTGAGGATGCCATAAGTGAGAAGATTTTGCTTGGCGACTTAACAGATGGTGAACGCGTTGAAGTTGATGCAGAAGGCGAAGGTTTGCTGGGGGAGTTTATTTTCCGCGGCATAAAGTTTGATGTTGAGTCTTTATTTTGAGTTCTAACTAGTGAAAATATTCTAAATAACGAAAATCCCGGTGTGTAAATCTCATCGGGATTTTTGGGTTTTATAAATCACTATTGTTCCGATAAATAAAATATGTTATTCCGATACTGTATTATTCAGATAAATGGATTACGCTGAGCATCTAATAATGCTTTTTCTAATTCCGTATCTACAGCAAAAATGTAGAGTCCATTAACTCCTCGTTTTAATAACACGTTAAGCTCATTTTTAAGATTATCAATTGAATAGTCTAACGTAATTTTCTTTTTTGCTGATAAATCTTTAGTGTGCCTTTTATTAGTTGCTTTATCGTTTCTACTATTTTCTGGGCAAAAAACAACTTTACCATTACGATACTGCACTGAAGGTCCAATTATTACCCCAGCATAATTTAAATCAAATCCTTGAACTGTAAATGTAGATCCAATCTCATTTATAGTATGAGGCTGTTCTGCCCATGATTTTTTTGTTTCCTTTATTGAACGTGAATGCTTCGAGCTATCTAACGATGACAATTGATAATTCCACGGATGGCTAAAAATTTTCCCTTCTCTTTTCAAAATTTCTAACTCGGAACTACTAGCATCAGCATATTCTCCAAGTCCCATATACCATTGTCCATTACTATCACAATGTAAATCTACATTCCAAGTACCATTTACAGCAGTAGGATTATTCTTATTGTTCTTATACTCCCAATCGTATGTTGCAACAATACGTGATAATCCGTGCCCATTGTACCCAGAAGCTTTTTCTTCAGATTTAGATTTGATAGCCTTAAACAGTTTAATAGGTGAATCAAATACCTTGAAATCAAAAGGTTTATCTGCAGTATTTGAATCTGCATTTTTTATTTCAGAATTACTACATACTGGAAGAGTGCCAATACAACCATTGTATATAAAATTTTTAATCCATTCGAGAACATTTTTATTAGCTCTCATACGCATCTGATTTTCAAGAATAAAACGACGGACATTCACACTTATTGAATCATTTAAGGATAATGCTCCACAATCATTAGCACTATTGCCAAAAGACTTCTTATCCTTGCAATATGTACCCAATAATTTTTCTAAGTCTTCTGAATTCCACCGTTGGTTACTTTGTAAAATTTGATTAGGATCAAAAGCTGCAATAACGACTCGAGACCTACATAAGATATCAGACAACATATTTGAACCAGAGTAAGCCTGATTAGCTTGTGTGTTCAGCAAGTGAGCTTCATCAATAAGAGCTACATCACAGCAACGCTTTGGTCTGTCAATGATGCCACGACCTTGTTCGGTTTGCTCGCTAAAACGATTAATAAACTGAGAAGGTAGCATAACAAGTTCATCATTATTTTTTTGCAAACGTAACTTTGTTGCTATTTGATTGTATACATTCACTTGTTCTTTATGATTTACAATTATGCAAGCAGTTTTCCTATTACTAATAGTTGAAAATTGTTTATATTCATAATCAGAATCCTCTTCGTTTTCTTCTTCAACATCATCATAACTGTATTGGCGTAATTGATTTTTTATTTTGCTTAGCTTGTTACAAATTTTATAGAACAAATCACTAAGTAAAACTGTTTTTCCAGTACCAGCATCACCTTCTAACAGAATAAGCGTAGAAGAATCAGAGTCAAACTTATTTTCTGATTTTAAAGCTTCATTGACGATATCTATAACTTTTCTTTCAATAGTCTTCTGTTCAGAAGTCAATTTATGAAATGGTGACGCCTTGAATAAAGCTGAGTCGCGAATAATTCCTTCCTCTGGAAATAAATTTGGATCCATGTCATGAAGCTGAACCCATATTCCAGAAAAAATACGTTCGAACTCTTCTTCTGGATAATATTCACCCTGAGGATTTGTTCGGCGATTAGTAACCTCATTAATTGAATTAACGCTTAACAAGTACTGCATGAAGCGGTTTTCAACATCTAAAGTAAGTGATTTATTAAAATGCTCATTAGCAATAATATATTGTTTTACTTCGCCTTCAGATAGTTTTTCCCAATCATCTCTGATTTTGGTATCAGCATTCAGATGTTGTTTTGTTCTTTCCTCAATGTTATTAGTTTCACCAACATAAACCGTATATCTCTCATATTCTTTTTTATGAACAATATAAACAGTTGGAAATTTCAGCAAGTAATGCTTCAAAACTTGAATAGTTTGGTTATCAAGATCACTTCTTTTATACTTTAGATTTTCATTAATGCTATGTTCCAATTCATTATCTTTGAAAACTTTATAAGGTAAATTAACTATTATGGACTTAGGTGGAACAATAGCTTTCATCATGATTCAATGATAGCTATTTGATAAGAAATATTCTATTAATAAAAACTACTAATAGTGACAAATTTACAAATGTTTTTGAATTGAATATTTTTAACTCAATTTATAAATTTTCGATTACGAAAATTTAATCCACGTATCAAAACTGTTTCCTTAACGCAACAATTTTGATACATTTGCGTTATCTCTATTTTTTGTGAATGATACTCTTCTTACGCGTGCGGAAGCAGCAGATCGGCTATCAATTAGTACACAGAGAATTATCGCATTGCGCTCGAATCATTTACTAACAACATACACATTTGGAAGTAGGAAGATTTTAATTTCACTAGATTCTGTAAATCGTTATAAGAAACAAAACTCTAAAAGCGGTAGGGCATATGCTCCGTCATTAGCTTTTGCAGCATTGTTTATGCTTAGCGGTTGTGAAGTTTCGTGGATCAATAGGCAGCAGAAGTATCGTATAGAAGCATATTTGCGTTCGATTACTCCACAAGATCTGGTTAACCGATCTAAAAATCGTGCGAAGACGATTGAATATTGGTGCAGAAAATCGCGTCTAGCGGAACTTTCTAATCACTTGATACTTTCCGCGGCAACTGGAAATATGCACTCACAATTCCAGCTTACGCAAACTGACAAAATAGAAGGATATATAAGCAGTAATAATTTAGAAGATTTGGTAAATAAATTTCATCTTAAGAATAAAGAAGACGGCGTAGACAGTTCGATAATTAACGTTAAACTTCGCATTATTGAAGATTCTAAAGTTTTCGATTTCATTAGCCAAAATGTTTCTTCGCACATTAATGAAGACACACAAGTAACATCAGCAAAATCCTTTATGCCAATCGCAGTGTGCGCTGCAGATTTGGCTGAATCTCTTGATGTTTGTGAGCGTCAAGCAGGATTAACCAAGCTCTCAGAACTGCTTACAAAATATAATCGCGCAAGATAAAATGTTATATGACAAAAAAGTTGTGTAAGCAGCAAGAAGTATGTTAACAATTGAGAATTATATTGCCTGGTTTTAGTGTGATTTTGAGTTTTCAGAAATATATAGATAGCTTGAAGAAACGTTTTTATGCTAATATGCTTCGCTTGCGTTAAAACCAAACTATTGATGTATGATACTAATATTGCGGTAAGGAGGGGATTTATGCTAACAATTTATCAGCTGATGGAATACTTAAAGAATACGCATCACATTGATATTGATCCAAAATCACAATTGCAATCTTTGCGTAATATTGGTTATTATCATGGCTTCAAGGGTTATAGGTTTGTGCGCGAAGATGCTAATCGCATCATGTTCTCTTCTTTCGATGAAGTCGTTGCGTTAAATGATTTTGATATGAGATTAAAAACTATTTTATATCCTGCTGTTATGTTCATTGAAAATGCGTTGAAAAGCTATGCGATAGAAGCACTATTAAATGATTGTAATTCTGAGAATTTCGATGATATTTACAATAAGTCGTTAACAGCTTACAAATCGCATAAATCAGGTTCTAGCGCATATAAAAATGCTTATATTAGAAGAATGAATCTTAAGGGCAGAATAAATTCAGCACTAGTAAGAGATTACAGTAAAAGAAGCGTTGTTGCTCATTTTTTTAATAATGATAAATCTATACCGGTGTGGGCAATATTTGAAACCTTGACTTTAGGCGAATTTGGAATGTTGTATGAGTGTGCGAACATTAAGGTCAAAAAATATGTTTCAAAAATTATGAGTTTGCCGACTAATTTAGATTCAGATGGTATGATTACAAGATCTCTTATTTATGCTATTAAGGATTTGAGAAATGCTATAGCTCATAACAATGTTATTTTTGATACTCGATTTAAAACTGGAAATGTAGATAGTAGGTTATCAATACTTCTTGAAACTGAAATGAGCATTAATAATATTGATTTTAAATACATGGACGCCTATATTACTGCTATTACTTATTTTCTTAGTAAAATGGGCGCACCTGAGAAGTTGCGTAAGGATTTTGTTGAACAGTATGATAGCGAAACAGAAGGTTTGAGAAAAAAGCTACCTGTGAACATATGTAGTAAGATACTTGGAACTCAGCATAAGTCTAATATGAAATTACTTAAGGATTTTATAAAAAAGTAAAATTCGTTGCATAATTTTGCTAGTATGATAACATTGTATTTGAATTGCGGTGGACGTCTTCGGACTAAACCTGGAAGAATCTGATGCGTCGGGTTCTTCTTTTTCTTTTACTGGGTTATAGTTGCAAAACTCATAACCCAGTTCTTATATGTATATGGTTTTGTGTGGTGTGCTATTACCGCGCACTCGCATATATCAAAGCTGTTTCCTTAACGCAATAATTTTGATACATTTGCGTTATGTCTATTTTTGTGAATGATACTCTTCTTACGCGTTAAACACCTACATCTTCTTGACTTGCGTAGAAGTTATATTGCTCTAAACAATCTAGGATTTACGCTACAAACTGGCTTAACTGGATACGTACCAAATCTGGATTAAAAGAATCACAATAACAATGCTGTTGATGTATAATCGCTTTTGATAGATTTTCCCGCATACGCGGGGGTGATCCTTCTATGTTTCGTGTTCTATCGTCTTTCTCGCATTCGCGAGGCAATTATTTGAGCTTCAAATGCATGCAATACGTTTGAAGCTCAAATAATTTAGTAATAAATATGCAACACAATCTTTCTTAAAGCTCTTATTGAGAGTATATTTGCCATTATTTAATAATCATTGTGGATTAGGAAAAATTGGAAGACGGTAATCATGAGTTGTAATCACGTTGTTAATATTGAATTATGGGGTAAAAAGAGAGAAGTTAATGGAGTAATGCAATGGCTTCCTCTTGCTCAACACCTTGAAGATACTGGAAATGTTATTGGTCAATTATGGGATCATTGGCTTAGTGATGGTCAGCGAAGATTGATTGAATCTTCATTAAGTAAACATGTTGATGCAAAAAAATTATCTCAATTTTTAGGATGCATACATGATATTGGTAAAGCTACTCCCGTTTTTCAGTTTCGAAAATCGTATTCAAATTCAGAAGATTTAGATATTGCGTTAAAAAATAAGTTAGCTACTGTTGGTTTTACAAATATCGATGATTTTATTATTAAGGCAGAAGATTGGTCGAGTAGTCATCACACTATAACCGGTCAAGCTATTCTTTCTAATACTGGAGTTCCTGAAGGGATTTGTGCAATAGTTGGCGCTCATCATGGTAAACCTTTAGATAATGATTCTGTTTATAAAAGTAACGAATCTGCGTATACTGACCATTATTATCAAAGTGAAACTGAGAGTGAAAATAGTAAATTATGGCAAAAATTGCAGAATGATATTTTGGATTGGGCTTTAGAAAGAAATGATTTTTCTAATGTAGATGATCTTCCAGAAATAAGTGAACCAGCACAAGTTTTATTGTGTGGACTAGTAATTATGGCTGATTGGATTGCAAGTAATGAACACTATTTTCCGCTTATTCCAATAGAGAAAGATTTAATAGAAAATCAGGAAGAAAGATATAGAAAAGGCTGGGAAAAGTGGTTACAACATGGTTCTAAAGACGTATGGGAATCATTAAATTGTTGTAGCAATGTTTCGCAAATATACAAACATCGTTTTGGTTTCTTGCCGAATAGTATTCAGACAGCGTTGTACGATGTAATTTCTCATTGCAAAGAGCCTGGAATTTTTATTCTTGAATCTGCAATGGGTTCAGGAAAAACAGAAGCTTCTTTAATTGCTGCTGAGCAATTAGCAAATCTAACCGGAAGAAGCGGAGTATTCTTCGGTCTTCCTACTCAAGCAACTTCTAATGGAATGTTTAGGCGAGTTGAGGATTGGCTTAAAAGTGTGAATAGTGATTTTCAGGGTGAGATTGGTTTACGTTTAGTTCATGGTAAAGCTGAACTGAATGCAGATTATGCGCATTTGCCGCATGGAATGCAAAATATGAATGATGGTTGTGAAAGTACTTCTAGTAGTAATAATGTAAATAATAATGGAGTAATACTTAATGATTGGTTTACTGGACGAAAAACCGCAATGTTGGATGACTTTGTTGTTGGTACAGTAGATCAATTTTTGTTAGCTTCGTTAAAGCAAAAACATCTTATGCTTCGTCATTTGGGATTAAGTAAAAAAGTTGTAATTATTGACGAAGTGCACGCTTATGACGCTTATATGAATAAGTATCTTGAAGAATCTCTTGTTTGGATGGCAGCATATGGTGTTCCTGTTGTGTTGCTTTCTGCTACTTTACCTGCTAAGCGTAGAAAAGAACTTATAAAAGCCTATATGTGTGGGTTGTTTGGGTTTAATTGGAGAGAATGCGATAAATCTAATGTTGATTTTGAAACAAATAATTATCCTTTAATTACGTACAGTGATAAAAACTGTGTAAAACAAAAATTTATTGAAAATGATGCTAGTGATAATAAATCTGTTTCTGTAAGAAAAATAACAGACGATAGCTTACACGAATCACTTGTTAATGAGCTTAAATCCTTGCTAAATAATGGTGGTATTGCTGGGATTATAGTGAACACAGTTAAAAGAGCTCAGGAAATTTATAATGCATGCGTTGGTGAGTTTACTGACGAAGAAGTTATAGTTATTCATTCGCAATTTATTGCTACAGATAGAGTTAGAAAAGAACAACAAATTTGCAATATGATAGGCAAGAATGCTCATAGACCTGTTCGTGCAATAATTATCGGTACGCAGGTATTAGAACAGTCGCTTGATGTTGATTTTGATGTTTTGTTTACTGATCTCGCACCTATAGATTTATTACTTCAACGTGCTGGTAGATTACACAGGCATATGATAGAACGTCCAGATTCTTTTAAAGAGCCAATTTTATATGTGTTGGGAACCAGTGAGCGTTATGAATTTGAGAAAGCTTCTGAGTCTATTTACAGTAAATATTTACTTATAAGAACTCAATACTATTTGCCAGATGTTATAAATATGCCTCAAGATATTTCTCGATTAGTGCAAATAGTTTATGGAGATAATCTTTTAGAGTTACAAGAAGATTTGAAAGATGCGTATGCTGCTGCAAAAAGAGAACATGATTCAGTCAGAAATAGTAATGAAAGTGTCGCCAAAACATATAGAATTGAAAATCCAAAATCAGAAATCGGCAAAAAATCTATCGTCGGTTTATTGAAAAATTCAATTACAAATGAATCTGATGAATTTGCATGTGCTCAAGTTCGTAATAGCGGTGAATCTATAGAAGTTATTGCTGTGAAAAAAGTTGGATCTGGCTATGGAACTTTCCATGATTGTGAAGATATTTCGCAAAATATTGATAATTCAGAAGTTGCAATGAAACTTGCTCAAGAAACAATAGGATTGCCGTGGATGTTTACATTAAACAGCAATCGTGTTGATGAAACAATTAAAGAGTTAGAGAAAATACGCAAACAAAAACAGTTCCAAAACTGGGATAATCAGCCTTGGTTGCGAGGTTCTTTGGTACTTCTATTCGATAAAAATAACATTTGCGAATTTTCGAAATATAGAGTTGCTTATTCTGAAAAAAGTGGTATTGTACGTATTAAGAGTTCGGAAGAAGACAGAAAGGAATAAAAAGGTGAGCAGGTTTAATCTACTAGATGAGCCTTGGATTTCCGTCATTGTAGACGAAAAAGGCCACAATAAGCTCGTATCAATGACAGATGTGTTTAAGCATGCGTCTGAATATAAAGCTCTTGCTGGCGATATGAAAACTCAGGACTTTGCATTGCTTCGTGTTTTGCTTGCTGCGCTTCATACTGTTTTTTCTAGGTACGATATTCAGGGAAATTCTCGTGAATTTGATTCAGGTGAAGATAGTGAAGATGATTTCAATGAAGAAACAATGGATATTTGGCGCGAAGTTTGGAATTCAAAAAAGTTTCCAGATGCAGTTTTCAAATATTTAGAACAATGGCATGATCATTTCTACCTTTTTGATGACAAATATCCATTTTTCCAAGTGCTTAAACAGGATATCGATAGTAAAAAGCTTGGCGGTAAATCTCCTAGTGAGATATCAGGTAAAAATATAAATCGATTGATTTCTGAAAGTAACAATAAAATAGCTGTATTTTCTCCAAAAGATAATGTTGATAACAACAAATCGTCACTTACTGAACCACAATTAGCAAGATGGATTATTACCTTACAGTCATACGCTGGATTAGCAGATAAGACCATGTTTGGTACGGAAAAATATAAAGCTTCTAAAGGTTGGCTTTTTGATCTTGGTGGCATTTACATAGAAGGAGAAAACCTATTTGAAACTCTTATGCTCAACTGCGTACTTGTTGACGAAATGCAATCTCCTGAGAAAAAGCAAAAGCCATGTTGGGAATATTCAGGAACAGAAAATATTGAAAATTCGTTTTACGATACATTTATTGACAATATTTCTCAGCTTTACACTCGCTGGAGCAGGGCAATATATATAAATCCTGATATTAGTGTTGACAAGCCAATATCGGTTTCTATAGTGAAACTTCCTGATATTAATCATAAAAATGCTTTTATTGAACCAATGACAGTATGGCAGTATAACAAGGAAGGTGAAAACAAGGATAAATACACTCCAAGGAAGCATAGAACAGAAGAAGCTATGTGGAGATCATTTGGACTACTTACATCGCAAGAATTATACGATGGTAGTGTAAAAAATCATAAACCAGGAATTATGGAATGGCTGAACGAAATTAAACATGATATTGCTGGTTCTTCTATTTCACTGCAAGCTGTAAGTATGAAAGATGATGGTAATGCTACATCTTGGGTTCCTACAGATGAAATATGCGATACTCTGTATATTGATGAAGTCGTAGTAACTGATAATGATGACGATGGATGGGTATACAGAATTAACAATGAAGTTGAGTATACAAGATCTGCCATAGGATTTATTTACAAGCAATTTCTTCTAGACATATGTGAAATACGCAATAGAAATAAAGATGATGCAACTAAATATTCCGCTAAGCATATTAGTCAGGTTTATTTCTTAGTTGATCGACCGTTTAGAGAATGGTTAGCAAATATTAAACCAAAAGATTCAATGAATGAACGTTGTACTCAATGGAGAAATACTTTGCATAACATACTCATAAATGAGGCAAAAGGAATGTTAGAAAATGCAACATTGCGCGATTTTACAGGTAGACCATCTGATCAAAGCGAGAAAGAATCTACAAAAAATATAGTTACAGCTTACAACATTTTTACTAGTCGATTAAAAAAATTATCAGGAAAATAAAAGACATAGAAAGGAGGCTATTATGGCTGAAAATAAAAGCAAATCTGTTGAAGTATCAAGCGTTGTCAGTAAAATTATAAATCAATTCTTGAACGGCTCAGATATCGCATCGAGACGGACTATGCTTGCTCAACTACGTCACACAATCGGTAAGCCATTAAGTCAGTCAATAGAAATATGGCCATGGATATTAAACAATGTGCCAGAAAGCTTCATAGATAAATATGGCGAAGTTAGCTACCAATTGCGAGCTGTTATAAACACTTTGCAAATATACGCATTGTACGAGCAAGGTGTTGCAGAAAAATCAAGTTATAAAGATTTGAACAAATCTGAAGATTCAGAAAATGAAAAATCTTATAACAATATGGGAACAGCTTTAAGAACACTAAGAAGTGATGAAGGCGTACGTGGAGCTATGGATAGGCGCTTTAGTGTTATGATCACTGCAAACGACTACGAAAGTTTTTACTACTACCTTCGTCAACTAGTTCGACTACTAAAAAGCAGAACAAAAGAAAATCAACAATCGATTGATTATTCTAAACTAGCTCGCGATTTATATTTGCTTCAGTTTGAAGATTCAGAAAAAGTAAGACTTTCCTGGGCACAAGAATATTATCGCTTAAGCAAGTAGTAATAACTTTTTAGCAACATCACATATTTTAAAAATTACATATTTCAAAAACAACGTTATTAAACAATTAACTAAAATTTAGAAAGGCAAAACAATGAACGCTCATTTATTCTTAGATATTCAAGCAATCCAAACTGTTCCACCATGCAATATTAATCGCGATGATGCAGGCAGTCCAAAAACTGCTCAATATGGCGGTGTAACTAGAACCAGAATAAGTTCTCAATGCTGGAAGCACTCAATGCGTGAATACTTCAAAGAGCACAGCGGCGATTCTAATGTTGGAATACGAAGCAAAAATATTGTTAAATACGTTGCCGATAAAATCATTACGTTAAAACCAGAATTATCTGAACAAGAAGCATTAGATTTAGCAGATAAAACGTTAAATACTGCTGGCGTTAAAACTAAAACAGATAAGGGGGAAACAGTTCCTACAGCAAAAGCTTTATTCTTCTTAGGAGAGACTCAAGCAAATTCTCTAGCGCAAGCAGCAATAAATAATGTTACTGACAAGAAGCAGCTGCAAGAAATCCTGAAAGATAATCCACCTATTGATATTGCGTTATTCGGTCGCATGCTTGCAGACGATCCATCGCTTAATGAGGACGCTTCTTCGCAAGTTGCTCACGCAATTTCCACTCACGCTGTTCGTGCTGAATTTGATTACTATACTGCTGTTGATGATTTGTCTACTGAGGATAATGCTGGAGCTGGAATGCTTGGAACAATAGAATATAGTTCTTCAACGCTTTATCGTTATGCGAATGTTGCAATACATGAGTTTAACCATCAGTTGAGCGATAACAAAGAATCTACAATTAATGCTCTTAGACTTTTTATTGAAGCTTTCGCTAACGCAATGCCTACTGGCAAAGTAAATACTTTTGCTAATCAAACTTTGCCGCAAATGCTGGTGGTAACTTTAAGAGATGACAGGCCAGTGAACTTAGTTAGTGCATTTGAAGATCCAGTAAAATCTAAGGACGGATATGTTTCAAAATCTATAGAAAAGCTATCTCAAGAATACGAAAAAGTTCAAAAATTCGTCCATAAACCACTTGCATCATTCTATGTAACAATGGATTCTTCGAATGAGGAAATTAAATTAGGCGTGGAAGAGCAAAGTATGCAGCAATTGTTGGATGACTTTTCTTCTAAAGTCTCCGAATTCCTTCAGTAAATTCCTTAATAAATAACACTTATTAGTTGATATTTAGTGTTTAAGAGTTAGGAAGCTTATGAAAAGTTTATTACTGAAGTTTTCTGGACCGTTGCAATCATGGGGTACGGATTCGCATTTTGAGACTCGTCACACGGACTACTATCCATCTAAGAGTGCGGTAGTAGGTATGATTGCTGCAGCTTTTGGATATAGAAGAAGCGCAGATTGTGATGAAGAGATTGCAAAGCTTAATGATTTAGATTTTGCAGTACGAATAGATCAGCAAGGAAATTTGCTTAGAGATTATCATATTGCTGCAAAATATAAGCCTAACGGTGACTTTGAAAAAAATTACGTTACAAATCGTTACTATCTAGAAGATGCCATATTCCTAGTTGCAATAGGATCCGATAATGAGCAACTTATTTACAGTATTAACGATGCGTTGCGCTCGCCGTATTTTCAATCTAGTTTAGGCAGAAGATCATTGCCTCCTACTGCTGACTTTATTCTAGGAGTAGAAGATTGTGGAGTAATTCAGGCTCTATTAACGCATGAGTGGCTTGCAAACAAGTGGTCTAAAAAAAGATTTAATACTTTTAGACTATCTGATTCATCAGAGTCTTCTAATGAATCATTCAATGAAGTATTTATATCCTTATACGCTGATTCTGATTTAGTAGATAAAGCTGCAGCAGAATTAGTTAAAGACGATACTAGTACTTATAAAATTCAGGGATCAGTTCGTAGATTGCGCAAGGATTTCGTTAATTCTTTCTCTAACAAGGAAAGAAAATTCGGATTCCGTTACGAGTCAAAAATGGAAATACCTATTAAGAGAATTCTCCACAATCATTCGGATTCAGAAGGTATTTCATCAGATAGTAAGCATGTGAAATCTACTGGAGATTTTATTGCTGAGCATGATGCTTTTTCTGGATTGGAGTCTTAAATGTCTTATTTAAGCAGAGTTGAAATTGATTATAAAAAGCCCTCATCATTGAGAGATCTTAAATCTGTAGGAGCTTTCCATAATTGGGTTGAGCAAAGTTTTCCCGACGAATGGGAGATTCATGAAAGAAGCCGAAAACTATGGAGAGTTGATGTTCTGCATGGAAAGCATTACCTGCTTATAGTGAGTGATTCTGAACCAGATTTGCAACGTCTAGAGATGTATGGTGTTTCCGGAACAGCGTCAAGTAAAACTTATGATAAGTTTTTAGACTCACTGATGAATGGCATGAGAATGCAATTTCGTGTGACGCTTAACCCTGTTGTTTCTATTTCTGATACTGCTGAAACTCGCACTACTAGAGGTAGGGTAGTACCACATGTTACTTATGATCAGCAGATGAAGTTTTTGCTTAATCGCGCACAAAAATTAGGTTTTTCGTTGAACGAAAATGAATTCGCTATTGTTGAACGCGGATATATCTTATTTACAAAGTCAGAAAAACCTATTCGATTAAGTAAAGCTGTTTATCAAGGTATTTTAACAATTAACGATGCAGACACTATGCGTAAAACACTGTTAGAAGGAATTGGCAAAAAGAAAGCGTATGGCTTTGGAATGATGACAGTAATTCCTTTAGACAATTAAATAAATGACGCTATTTTATTGAAGGCTGTAACAGTATGAAAAAGAAATTCGGTGCCAAAAAAGCTGAAATACCAGAGCTTCCACGTATAAGCGACAGAGTGAGTTTTATATACGTAGAGCATGCGAAAATTAATCGTCTTGATAGTGCTGTTACAGTCTTTGATGCAAATGGAACTATAAGAGTTCCTGCTGCAATGATTGGCGTTTTACTTTTAGGCCCTGGCACTGAGATTACTCATAGAGCTATGGAATTACTTGGAGATGTTGGTGCAAGCATAGTTTGGGTTGGCGAGCATGGGGTTCGAAATTATGCTCATGGTAGAGCATTGTCAAGAAGTTCAAGATTGTTGGAAAAACAAGCAAAACTTGTTACTAATAACAGGTCTAGACTGAGTGTTGCGAGAAAAATGTATCAAATGCGTTTCCCTAACGAAAACGTATCGTCATATACTATGCAACAATTGCGAGGTCGAGAGGGCGCTCGTGTTAGACATGTATATAGGGAAATGTCTAACAAATACAATGTCCAATGGAATGGTCGCGATTATAAAATCGACGATTTTGAAAGTGGCACTGTTGTTAATCAAGCATTGTCTGTAGGTAACGTATGCTTATACGGTTTAGTGCATAGCATAATATCTGCTTTAGGTTTAGCACCTGGATTAGGTTTCGTACATACTGGACATGATCTTTCTCTCGTATACGATATTGCAGACTTATATAAAGCTGAATTAACTATTCCTGCATCTTTTGAAGTTGCTTCTCGGTGTGAATCCGAGGATGACATTGAACAGTTAATGCGTTTGAAGATGCGCGATTGCTTCGCAAATTGCAACATAATGTCTCGTATTGTTAACGACATACAAAATCTTCTTGAAATCCCAATTGACGATCAAATTACTGTTGATGTAATACATTTGTGGGACGATAAGGAACTTCTAGTAGCTTCTGGCGTAAATTACAGTGAGGTGAATTGATATGCCGTTAACTGTAATTACGATGACTAATTGTCCACTATCTTTGAGGGGCGATTTAACTAAGTGGATGCAAGAAATTGCTACAGGCGTTTACGTCGGCAATTTCAACAGTAGAGTCCGAGAAGAATTATGGAAGCGTATAGAAGACAGTGTTGGAAATGGTGCTGTAACAATGAGCTTTTCTTCCAGAAATGAAATTGGCTACGATTTTAAAACTATTCATTCGCATCGTGAGGTGGTTTATTCGGATGGATTACCTCTGGTACGTATTCCAACAACAGTTGATACACCAGAAAACGATATTAAACATGGATTTAGCGATGCAGCGCATTTTCATAACGCAAGGAAATTTTCAAATGTTAGGCGTAAAAGTATTAATACTACTTCTAATAAAATTGAAAATAATCTTACAACTGAAAGTATTAGTTATCTAAGTTATGATAATGTTTCTCAAAATGCAAAATTTACTACAAATAATGAAGAAATAACTTGTACAGATTACTGGAAAGATTTTATTGGTAAAACAAGTAAGAATTTTGTTGTAATAGATTGCGAAACTACAGGTTTAAATAGCAAAGTTGATAAAATTATCGAAATTGGAGCCGTTAAGTTCATTGATGGGAAAATTGAAGAATTCCAGAAATTAATAAATATTAATTGCGATAGCGTTAGTAATTTTAACAAAAATAATTTTATTCCTAATGAAATTATTGAGCTAACTGGTATTACATCCAACATGCTTGAATCTTATGGTGTCGGATTAGATTTAGCATTAAGAGAATTTATTGATTTTGTGGGAAAATTACCATTATTAGGATATAACGTATCGTTTGATATTGGATTTTTTAATTCGGCTTTATTCTCATTAGATGAGAAACTCAGCAGTGCTTTTTCTGTTAATAAAGTTATTGATATTTCACGTTTTGTGAAGCATGATAGGAGGTTTTTGAAAAATTATCAGTTGAAGACTGTTCTGCATGAGTATAACATTTCTGAGTCAGTTCCTCATAGAGCTCTCCTGGATGCTAGGCTAACGGCGCGTCTTGTTCTTAATTTGACAGAATTGTTAAAGTTTCTTTCATAAGGTTATAATTTTGAAGGATTGTGTGCAACAATGGGTTAATTTTGAAAAGTAAATAGTTTTTACTATTTAGTCTTGGAAAAATAGCTATTTTATTGGGATTTTTAAGTGTATTTCCCGCATAGGCGGGGGTGATCCGATGAACGTTTGCATCAGGATGGTCCTAAGCTGGTATTTCCCGCATAGGCGGGGGTGATCCCTAATAATGACTATGAGCGGTCTTCTTCCTCGTGTATTTCCCGCATAGGCGGGGGTGATCCTTGCTCTTATTGGCGTGAAGTATGCTCTCGTTTGTATTTCCCGCATAGGCGGGGGTGATCCTTTGATTTAGTTACAATTGCGGCATCTTCTCCAGTATTTCCCGCATAGGCGGGGGTGATCCTGGAAGAATATTAATACAAATGATATAAGAAAAGTATTTCCCGCATAGGCGGGGGTGATCCTAGGTGTCTTTCTAACTTTACCTTCATTATCACGTATTTCCCGCATAGGCGGGGGTGATCCTTTGTTGCAAAAAGAATTAATTTTTTACCATTGGTATTTCCCGCATAGGCGGGGGTGATCCTACGGTCAAGCAGCTTCAACGCTCGAGTATTCAGTATTTCCCGCATAGGCGGGGGTGATCCTTATGCAGAACATTTAATGACGCAAACCACAGAGTATTTCCCGCATAGGCGGGGGTGATCCTCAACGACACCGTAGAAACAAACCGCCAGCACGGTATTTCCCGCATAGGCGGGGGTGATCCTTGTTCAGCTTTCATATCACGTTGATGCTTAAAGTATTTCCCGCATAGGCGGGGGTGATCCTAAGCACCCTAAAAACGCGGCGGGTATAACCACGTCTTTTCCGCATACGCTGGATAAAACCTACATGTGCGGCAAGTGTGGTTGTAGTAGTCTAGTGGTGGATATGATAGCGGACGCACAAGTGGAGGTTAAAACGCTACGCGGCGTATTATATCGCGCGCGTTGATTGTTTTTATAATAGGGTAGGCAAATAAAAACTTGCCTACCCCTTATTTTTACTGTTGATTGTTTGACTCTGCTTTAGCTGCTTTACTAACCGCCTCTTGCAGCGCTTGCCATGATGACGGCAGCTCTACAGGGCGATGTGGGCGGCGCGCAGCCCAATCACGTATAATGTCATAATCCCACGCAGGCTTTGCTGTTAGCGCACCAACTGAGTGCGTTGGTAGTGGGATCAGACCGCGGAGGCTACTCGCATCTTGACCATCTAAGGCTGCACGCCTAGATCGCACCAAATACTGGCGCATAGACTCGTAGCCGACGCCAAGAAGACGCGCAATATCATGCAGTGATACGAGTACTGTTTGACCGTTCTCATCTAGCATAATATGCTCCTTATTTTTCTTTACTACTACCCGTTAAACCAGCAGACAGTCCAGCAATACCAGCAGCTAGAGTGAATCCAATGCCAGCAAATGGCACTTGTAGAACAACGTTTGTTGCCGCTGTAATAGCGCAGATGGCTGAAATAATGCCTAATACTCTTGTTTTACTCATAATCGTACTCTTGTTTTACTCATAATCATGTGGAAAGATTAAGGGCTAGGGGTTCTAACCAGCAGTATTGGTTGGAACCCCCGTTTTTTGCCCATAATCCCAGCATAACACCATGACTCTTCTTGCTCACCGTCTAGCAGTGCCTTCAGCAACGAGCAGTCGAATAAGCTCAGCCGCGTCAGCTGCACTATTAGGCAAAACGATAGGGTTACGAGAACGGTTAGCAGCATACATGCGAATTGTTTCATAATTCCACAATGGTGTTTCTTGCACAATGCCTGCCAACGCGTCTGGGAGTGGAAAATCCGCAATTGTGAGCGTGCCTGCTTTCTGCTTTTTCCTAGTAATCACCAAGTACTGGCGAATCGTATGACTTCCAACGCGTGTTTCGTAGCGACCGTAATAAAACGTGAGCACTTTAATAATTGGCGCAAAACACAATATATAAATCTCGAATACTATACAAACTTCTTGAGCACGCCAAGCGACACGCCAAAAGACGCAAAGCTTGCATTTGAGAATATTTCGGGTATAGTAGTTACTCGTGCTTCGGGCTGGCGGTGGTCAGTGTGAGAGCATTGCGGACATAGCTTAGTTGGTAAAGCGCAACCTTGCCAAGGTTGAGACCGCGGGTTCGAGTCCCGTTGTCCGCTCTAGGTCCGGTGAGTTATTCGACCTTACGGTGGGTTAGCCAAGCGGTTAGGCAGCGGCCTGCAAAGCCGTATAGATGAGTTCGACTCTCGTACCCACCTCGATTAAGCGGGTTAGCTTAATAAACAACCTGGGCGGTTGGCGCAGTGGTAGCGCACTTCCCTGACACGGAAGGGGTCACAAGTTCGAACCTTGTATCGCCCACTCGAAAGGATTGCCTTTCACGCATAATTAAAAAAATTTTGGGTGATTGGCGCAGCGGCTAGCGCACTTCCTTCACACGGAAGGGGTCATAGGTTCGATTCCTATATCACCCACAATATTGTTCAGTTTCGCGGTATGATATACCGCATTTTTTGTATCTACTGATATTCCTCGGTATTAGTCAGCATTTTGTTAATACATTTTTCGCGTATAGGTTGATTTAAGAATAAGCGTAGCATCAAAATTAAACACTATTTTTGAGTTATGCACAAAAATAGTATTGGATAATGTAACGGTGCTGAATAGTGTAATTCCCAAAATCTCGCAGTTACGCTGCTCGTTCATGTCGCTTAATCATGCTGCTCAGTTCTACTATTTAGCTCTACTTATTACTTGATATCCGTGTTTAATTAACACAGATTCGAGTTGAGAAAGATACGCAATTGCTGCAGGAGAAAGATTCGTGCGCTCATTCTTAATCCACCCAACAAGCATGGTTTCTTCGCAGTCCAGCGGAATGGTCACGATTTTCTCGTTATTCAAGTCGCCATTGTCGATTCCGGTGCAAATCGTAAAACCATTAAGACCAATAATAAAGTTCAAAATGGTTGCGCGATCAGTAACATTAATCTTTTTAGGCGGATGTTGAGGCCATACCGCTTCCTCTGTAAAGAAGAAGCTACCATCCTCACCCTGCTCATACTGAATAAACGGATATGGTCGCAAATCCTCCAAAGTGAGTTTTTTATGACCCGCAAGTGGATTGTTTCTAGAAATAAACACATGCAATTTAGCGCGGAAAAGTGGATGGAATTCAAGATGCTTTTCTCGAAGCATTTTTCCAATAACGTCTTTGTTGTAGTCGGAAAGATAAAGTAAACCAAGGTCTGCGCGCATTGAAGTCACTTGATTAATAATATTTTTTGTACGCGTCTCCCTTAGTGAAAACTCATACTCGTTAGAATCAATGCTGCGAATCATGTCTACAAAAGCTTCAACAGCAAACATGTAGTGCTGAGTTGCAACGCTGCAAAGCTGTTTTCTAGGCTTAGTGCTGTTGTAGCGCTCTTCAAGCAAATCTGCCTGGTCTAAAACTTGTCGTGCGTATGTTAAAAACTCAGCTCCGTCAACAGTTAATGCAATTCCTTGAGAAGATCTAGTAAAAATCTCAATTCCAAGCTCTCGCTCCAATTCTTTTACGGAAGAGCTTAACGCTGGTTGTGAAACATAAAGTTCATGCGAAGCTTCGTTCATAGATCCGCACTCTACGATTTTCACAATGTACTTTAATTGCAGCAGCGTCATTATTAAGAGCCTTCCGATTTTGGGATTTATACTTTACTATTTCCAACTATTACAACTATAACAACTATAAACTAACGCCTATAATCTTGCGACTTTGGCTTAGTGCTTATAATTTAACGCCCAGCGATGCTAAATCTTTGCGAGCTTGTTCGGTAGTAGTAAAAACAAACCCATGCATTCCAACATTATGCGCGCCATCAATATTTACTGGCTTATCGTCGAAGAAAACAGTTGTTTGCGGTTTCAATCCAAATCTGCTCATAGCAAGCTCAAAAATCTCGGGCTGTGGCTTATGCAAATGCTCAACGCCAGAAATAATCGTACCTTGTAAAAGAGTAGAAAGTTCTGGGAATTTACGCAATGCGAGTGGGAAAGTTTCTCTAGACCAATTAGTCAATCCCCAAACTCCGTAGCCAGCTTTGCGCAAATCGTGCAATAAATCAACCATTCCAGGCATCATTTGCGTAAGAACTTGGTCATAGTGTGCGCAATACCATTGAAAAGCGTTACTAAGCTCCTTGCCAAAACGCCTTTCATATTCTGGCAAAAGGTCTTTTAGTAGTTCGCCGCCGTCCATGCGGTCTTCAAACTCATAGAATCCAGCCAAATCGTCTTTTCCAAAAGTGCCATTAGGGCAAATCGTGTCTACTAAATCCGGGAACTGTTTTTGTAAACAATTCCTGCAATTCCACTCGAGTAAGACCTTACAATAATCAAACATTACGTCGTGAATTTCAACAGATTCTACATTTTCATTTGTGTTGATATTTGTGTTGATATTTGTGTTTTTCATTTTTTCTTCTTTCACTAATTAAGATTCATTAAAAGACCAATAATGTAAGGCAGCGCATTAATAATATCGCTTGCTACAATTGGGTGATCTGAAGTTGAAGCATCATTTGATTCCACTATGTCTTGCGCCAATTGAGTGTAATTGTTTTCGCTGTTGATTTTAGATGCTAATGATGCTGAAATTCCGTGGATTACAGCTGCGCTCGCTGCAATAAAAGCATAGTTTTCGTTTTCTGCGTAATTCGCGTAGTTTTCTGCATAATTTTCTGCACAATTTTTATTATTTTCTTTTCTTTCGCGTTGCGCTAATAATGCTCCTAGAATTCCTGCCAGTACATCTCCTGAACCTGCGGTTGCGAGCCAAGATGGAGCGCATTTTGCAATATAAATGGGAGAGTGTAGTTCTGATGGTGATGCAACTGCTGTTGTTGCGCCTTTAACTAGCACAGTTGCTCCAGTAAGATCGGCTGCTTTTTGAGCGTAGTGTGTTGGATTGCTAGATATTTGCTG
Source organism: Gardnerella sp. c11Ua_71 (assembly GCF_055818025.1). Classification (NCBI taxonomy): domain Bacteria; kingdom Bacillati; phylum Actinomycetota; class Actinomycetes; order Bifidobacteriales; family Bifidobacteriaceae; genus Gardnerella; species Gardnerella sp. c11Ua_71. The sequence continues at coordinate 124,371 of NZ_JARFVR010000004.1, forward strand.
TGCGCTTATATTCAAGTCGTATCTAGTAAAAAGTGAGCTTAATTCTCCTGTGTGTGGAGTGAGAACCACTTTTGTGCAAACATGTTTTGGCAGTAAATCTAACGCTCCAGCATCTACGCATAGTGGTGGAAGATTATCTTTTTGACTTATTGATTGTTCTTTCGAATTATTATTTTCTTTCGCATATTGCGCAAGAATGCTCGCAATGTATTTTCTTTGATTTGCGCTAGCTTCAGTATTGCAATGATCCGCATCTGGTATTCCAGATCCAACTGTTATAGCGTCGATTTTTCCAGTCAATTGTTCCGAGGCTACTACTTCTGGAGATGTTTGTAATACTAAGTTTTGTGCGCGAAGAGGACCGGCATAACGAACCATTCCAATATTTGCGTGTGACGCAGCACTCGCGCTTAATATTGCAGCTCCAGGATACTCATTAGAACCCGTTACTAATCCCAGAACCCCACGCGAGTATTTATTGTAAAAAGGCTTAGGCTTTTTTAGACATTTGCTTACATCTTTTGCTTCTATGTTTAGAAGTTCACTCATGCTTACGATTGTAGTGAATATCTGGGATTGTTATTTGTGGGATTGTTATTTGTGGTTTTGTTATTTGTCACATTGCATTCGCTATATACACCATTTATTTATATAACGCAAGAAAAATCGCAATTATATCAGACAAAAAATTTGCGACACGCCACTTTTGAAAAAATATAATAAATTTTCAAAATTTCATTGACCATCCATCATATTTTTTCTATGCTTTTAAACGTTATTGCTAACGATAATCTTTCCTAATTAAAAAATAATGGAAAAAGTGAAAACGCTTTTTAAACAGATTACAAGACTTGCAATAATGTGAATTCATAGATTCCGGAAAGGAAAATAGTGAAAACTGCACGAATTTTTGCCACCGCAGCCACCGCCGCTTTGCTAACTGTTGGCTTGTGCGCATGTGGATCAACAGCTAAGACAGCAGATCAAAAGACTAACGGTAATCAAGTAAACGTAGTTGCAACCACCACTCAAATCTGCGATTATGTAACTCAAATCGCATCCACTGCAGATGCAAAATCTGGATTAAGCCTTAATAAAACCGATTCTCAAGGCAAAAAGTCTGTGATTGGCGCGCCTCAAGACAAAGCAAAGTCAACAATCAACCTTACATGCTTGCTTGCTCCAAACGCATCTGCGCACGAGCATGAGATGACTCCAGCGCAATCCAAAGCGCTTTCTAAAGCAGATTTAATGCTTGTTTCTGGAGTAGATCTTGAGCACTTCTTAGATCAGGCTGTAAAAGCTACTGGATTTAAGGGCACGATGGGAGTAACTTCGGGCATTCTTACCGCAGACGAAATCAAGGATTCAAAGGCAGAAGCTGCTAAAGAAAAGAATCTTCCTTACAAGATTGACCGCGGTATTGAAAAGGTTCATGCCGAAAAGTGGCCATTCCCACCAGAAGAAGGCGAGAAGGAGCCTGAATTCCAGTATGATCCACATATTTGGACCAGCACCAAGAACACTATGATTCAAGTCAAGAATATTGGTAACTTCCTTGGCAAAGCTCTTCCAGAAAGCAAGTCAATCTTCGATGAGCATGTTGAAAAGTTCGTTAAGTCGCTTACTGATTTGGACTCTTGGGCAACTGAAGCTTTGAACAGCGTACCGCAGGAACATCGCGTTCTATTTACTTCGCACGACGCATTCGGATACTTCTCACGCGACTACAATGTTAAGTTTATTGGAGCAGCGCTTTCCGACTTCAACAGTCAGCAAGATGCAACTGCAGACCATATTAAGGAGGCTGCAGAAGCTGTTAAAAAGTCTGGTGCCGTAGCAATCTTCGCCGAAAATTCCAACAATTCAAAGTCTATTAAGGCTGTGGCTGCTGCTGCAGGCGTAAAGGCGATTATTGGCGACGATGCGCTTTATGGCGATTCCCTTGGTCCTGTTGGCTCTGCTGGCGAGACTTATATTGGTTCCATTGTTCACAATGTTCAGACTCTTGTTAAGGCTTGGGATGGCAAAGTTCCAGACCTTCCAGAATCTGTAAAAACTGCTTTGAAAAAGTAGTTAATAGGTAGCTACATAAGTAGCTGAAAATAATAAATCACTACAAAAGTAGTTACAAGAAGGTTAATTTATAGTGAATAAGAGCGTCCTAGCAATGAAAGATTGCGACCTAGCATACGGTTATAAAACTGTTGTGACTGGGCTTAACGGAAGTGTAGAAGCTGGAGAGGCTTTAGCTTTAATAGGACCTAATGGTTCTGGAAAAACAACGTTTTTGCAGGCGATTATTGGTATTGTGCGCGTAAGCCATGGAAGCTTAACAATGCCAAAAACGGTTTCTATAGGCTACGTTCCTCAACAAGTTGATTTGGATTTGACTTTTCCAATCACCGCTCGTCAGGTTGTAGCAATGGGCTTAAGCAGGCAAACTGGATTCCTCGGTTTGCTTAAAAAAAGCCAGAAAAAATCTGTTGAGGACGCTCTTAATCATGTTGGTTTGCTAAATAGAGCAGATGTGCGATTTGGTGATCTTTCTGGAGGTCAGCGCCAGCGAATATTGCTTGCTAGAGCTATTGTTGCGCGCCCTACGTTAATTCTTTTAGACGAGCCTTTTAACGGATTAGACGAGCCGAATCGAAAAGAACTGCTCAATATTATGAAGTCCGCAAAAGAAGATGGGATTTCGTTTGTTGTCTCTACTCACGACTTGGTAATCGCGGACGCGATTTGCGAAAAAGCCTTGCTTTTGGCTGGTCGTCAAGTAGCTTTTGGGCCTCTTAGAAAAGTCATGACTAAAGAAAACATATCTTTGGCTTATGGTGGAAGTATGCCAGCTGCAAGTGCGGGTCTTACTTTGAATCAATTAGCAAACAAAGATGATTCGTTAAATGCGGCGAGTGTCACAAGCACTTTTAGTGATTCAAGCATTTCGGGCACTGCTTTAGGAGACGAATCCAATGCTAGCTGAATTGGTTGAGTCTTTGCGCAAAATCCTCGAGCCTATACCAGGATTTGACTTTATTGCATCTGCTCCATACATTTTCAGACCTTTCTGTCTTCTTATTGTTCTTGCGATTGCTAGCGGAATAGTTGGCGTGTTTGTTAACTTAAGATGCGCCGAGTTTAATGCGGAGGCTTTGGTTCACGGGATTTTTCCTGGAATCGTAGTCGGAGCGTTATATGGTGGAATTGGGCAAATTATTCCAGGAGCTTCGATTTGCGCAATTTTTCTGGTTGCCGCTCTTGTGTGGGCATCTAGGTCTCAAAAAATCAACGAGTCAATAATTGCAACAGTTTTAACAACATTTTTTGCGCTTGGAATCGTAATATCTCTTAAAAAGGGAGATATGTCTGGACAGCTTGAAGCACTTATGTTTGGACGTTTGCTAGATGTTACAGACGATAGAATGACTCAAGCAATGCTTATTTGTTTATTTGCAATCGTATTACTTGTTCTAACTTGGAAGAAGCAAATTGTTGTTGCGTTTGACCGCGCTAGTGCTCCTTTAATGGGTGTTAATACTTTACTTGTAGATATTGTGCTAAACGTTGCAATTGCGTCTGTTGTAGTTTCTGCATCTTCGGCTGTTGGCGTACTTCTTGTTATTGGATACCTTGTTATTCCTGGAGCTAGCGCAAGATTGGTTTCTCGCACTGTTGGGCGTATGGCGTTTGTTGGCGTTGCGGTTGGTATTTTTGGCGTTTTATTAGGCATGTACGCTATGAACTTGGAACTTGATCATCCAGTTTCTCCGCAAGCTGCAGTGGCACTAAGTATTTGCGCAATGTTCGTAGTCGTTTTGATTTTAAGATTCTTATACAGAGTTACATACGCACTAGTGTTTTCTAAAAAGTTTTCTAAAAAGAAAAAGTCTAGCGCAATAGATGGTGGTGGAAAGTAATAATGGTAAGTATTTGGCAAATTATTGCTCTTCCGATTGTAGAAGCAATCGCTGTTGGAGCATTATGCGGTTTTGTTGGATCCTTGGCTTTGCTTAATCAGCGTATTTTCTTCACCGAGTCTATAACTCACGCTGCTTTTCCAGGAGCTGTTATTGGAGTTGTAGTTACATCTGTTTATACGATTGACCAAAACGTTTTGTCTATTGGTCTTTTTATTGGCGCTGCTTTGGCTTGTATTGTTTTGTCTTTTATGATGCATGTGCTTTCTAAACTAAAGGGCATATCTTCTCAAGCATCTGCTGGAATAACTCTTACTGTTGGTTTTGCAAGCGGCTACTTTTTAAACAAGTGGTTTGCTCCTCTTCCATTGCGAATTGAGGGTTTTTTAACAGGATCTTTGCTTAATTGCACTCCTGCAGACGTGATTTTTGCGATTATTGCATTCGCTCTTGCACTAGGATTGTGGAGTTTTAATAGTGCTAATTTGATTCACTGCTCTTTTGACTCCACTAATTACAAAGCTTTAGGAGGCAGAAGCGGATTAATGCAAGGAATTGTTCTTGCGCTAATAATCATTACAGTTTCGGTAATTATTCCAGCTGTTGGAACTGTTGTTTCGGTATCTTTAATCGCAGCTCCTGCAGCAGCACTAAAGAGCAGAATGCGTTCCATTAACAAATTTGTGTTTGCGTGCGTATTGTCTTCTATTTTTATAGCGCTTTTAGGACTTGCCTTAGCTGTGATTTTAAGACTTTCTGCTGGAGGAACTATCGCGATTTGCGCTGGATGCTTCTATTTAGTTGTAAAGCTTAGTGAAAGCATTTTTTTGAAAATACATGAGATTTATTCTGGTTTTTGCAAAAAATCATTGTTAAAAAGTCGCTCTGTTGTTCTAGAGTAACAGAGAATTGCGCGTGAAAAATGCGTGCGATTGACGTCGTTTTTTGCGCGTTTTATTTATGTTTTAATCGCGTAAGTTTATCGACGCCACACAAGTCCAGGTCTGCACATTAGTAACGCAAGACCCCGATAGAAAAGGACAATTATGGCTGAAAATACCATCTCCATCACAGTAAACAATGAGCGCAAGGAGGTGGATGCAAGCTTCACTGGCGTTGAACTTTTCGCGGAAGATAAGAATATTATTGCCGTGCGTTTAAATGGCGAGTTGCGTGATTTGTACACGTCTCTTCATAACGGCGATACCGTGGAATCAGTAGCACTTGATAGTGAAGATGGCATCGCAATCATGCGTCATTCCGCTACACACGTGATGGCTCAAGCTGTTCAAGAAATTCGACCAGACGCAAAGTTGGGCGTAGGTCCTGTAATTAAAGACGGCTTCTACTACGATTTTGATGTTGATACTCCATTTACGCCAGACGATTTGAAGCAAATCGAAAAGCATATGCAGCGCATTATTAAAGAGTCTCAAAGCTTCCGCCGCCGCGTTGTAACAGAGGATGAAGCGCGCGAAGAAGAAGCAAATCAACCTTATAAGTTGGAGTTGATTGGAGATAAGGAAGCGGCTCTTGATCCGGCTGCTGCTGGCGAAATCAGCAAGCATGAGCTTAGCATGTACGACAATTTGGATCGCGAAGGCAATAAGGTCTGGAGTGATTTGTGCCGTGGACCTCATTTGCCAAATACGCGCTATATTAAGGCTTTTAAGCTTGAGCGTGTTGCTGCAGCTTACTGGCGCGGTTCGGAGCATAATCCTATGCTTCAGCGCATTTACGGAACTGCATGGCCTAGCAAAGAAGAGCTTAAAGCTTATACAACTCGCATGGAAGAAGCTGCTAAGCGCGATCATCGTAAGCTTGGCCAAGAAATGGATTTGTTCTCATTCCCAGACGAGATTGGTCCAGGCTTAGCAGTGTTCCATCCAAAGGGTGCTGCAATCATTAACGCAATGGAAGATTATTCGCGCGAACAGCACAGAAAGCATCACTACAGCTTCGTACAAACTCCGCATATTACTAAGGGCGGCTTGTATGAGACTTCCGGCCATTTGCAGTGGTACAAGGATGGCATGTATCCTCCAATGAAGCTTGACGAAGAGCGCGACGAGAATGGCAATGTAACCCGCCAGGGTGCTGACTACTACTTGAAGCCAATGAACTGCCCAATGCATAATTTGATCTTCAAGTCTCGCCAGCGTTCGTACCGCGAGCTTCCTTTGCGCTTGTTTGAGTTTGGTACTGTGTATCGCTACGAAAAGTCTGGCGTTGTGCATGGCTTAACTCGCGTTCGCGGATTGACTCAGGATGATTCGCATATTTACTGCACTCGCGAGCAGATGCGCGATGAGTTAAAGAGCTTGCTTAACTTTGTGCTTGGTCTTCTTAAAGACTTCGGTTTGAACGACTTCTACTTGGAGCTTTCCACTAAGGATGAGCACAAGTTCGTTGGTTCCGACGAGATTTGGGAAGAAGCAACTAACACTTTGGCAGAGGTTGCTAAAGAGTCTGGTTTGGAACTCGTGGACGATCCAGGTGGAGCTGCATTCTACGGCCCGAAGATTTCTGTGCAAGCTCGCGATGCAATCGGCCGCACTTGGCAGGTTTCTACTATTCAGCTTGACTTCAATTTGCCTGAGCGCTTTAAGTTGGAGTATATTGCAGCTGATGGTAGCCACCAGCGCCCAGTTATGATTCACCGCGCACTCTTCGGCTCTATTGAGCGCTTCTTTGCTATTTTGCTTGAGCATTATGCCGGCGCGTTCCCAGCATGGTTGGCTCCAGTTCAGGTGACTGGCGTTCCTGTTGCAGACGAGTTTGCTCCGCACTTGCAAAAGTTTATTAGCGATTTGGAAGAGAATATGGTTCGTTGCGAAATGGACAGCTCCGACGATCGCTTTGGCAAGAAGATTCGTAACGCTTCTAAGTCTAAGGTGCCTTTCACTTTGATTGCTGGCGAAGAGGATGTGAACAACAATGCTGTGAGCTTCCGCTTCCGCGATGGTAGCCAATTGAATGGTGTTCCAGTTGAGCAAGCTAAAGAGTGGATTTTGTCCATTATTAAGCAGCGCGTTCAAGTGAATACTGCAGAAGATTTTGAGCGCTACACAAAGTAGCATTCGCGATGCAACTTACGTAGCATAAATCAACGTAAGTCAATACAAAACAAACCCGCACTTCTTAACGTTGTGCGGGTTTATTCCTTTTATTCTTGATTTATTACGAGTGACTTAGTTACTTAAGCAGCGCACGAATTGCTTCGATTTGCTCGCTATTAACTTGACTTGCAGGCTCGCGAACAAGCGTGCTAATCGGCAATCCCTTAAGATTTACAGCAGCTTTAATAGCAGAAATAAACAAGTCGGTAGTGTTGTAAACTGCCATCAAATGGCTGATTCTTTTAGCACATTCAATAAGATGTGCAAAATCGCCAGCCTCATACGCCTTATGCAAAGATGCAAAAGTTTCTGGCTCTACATTTGTAAGACCACAAATTACGCCGTTTCCTCCAGCAATCCTGTTAGGAGTGTAATACTCATCAAAGCCAGAGAAAACAACGAAATCTGGGTTTACGCGTCTAGTGGCTTCAATCATTGCGCGAGTATGGCTTATAGTATCTACCGTATCTTTAATACCAACAATATTCGGGTATTTTTCAGCAAGACTTGCAACTAAGCTTGGTGTTAAATCGCTGCCAGTTCGAGCAGGGAAGTTGTATAGAATAACGGGCAAGCTAGTTGCGTTAGCAATTGCGCCAAAGTAGCGTTCTGCGGTTTGTTCGGTTGGTCCAAAGTAGTATGGAGATACAGCTACAACAGCGTCTGCTCCGCAATTTTCCGCAAACTTAGTAAAGTCAAGTACTTCGTTAAGATTTGTGTTTCCAACGCCTATAAGAACTGGAACTCTGTGATTAACGTGTTCAATAGCAAACTTAGCAGCTTCCTTTTTTACGCTAAGTGGATATGCGTAGAATTCGCCGATGCTGCCAAAAATCAATATGCCATTAATCCCAGCATCAATCAGATGGTCTAAGTGCTTTGCCCATAAGTTGTAGTCAATGCTTCCGTCATCTTTGCTTACAGTTATTGATGGGCAGAAAACGCCCTTAAAAGCATGCAAATCAAGCTTTGCGCTACTAGAAGTAGTCATAAAATTCGTCCTTTTATTTAATTATTTTGTGTATTGAATTATTTTGTGTATTGAATTATGGGGTATAAGACTTTAACTGGCAAAATCTTACACCCCATAAGCAATGATTATTCAAATCGATTATTCAAATAACTTAATTAATTACAGTTTAATACCATACGCCTTCTTTGCATTATTCATAAAGAAATCTTCGTCGTCGCCGAAAAGCTCAACCATTAAGTCAAGATGCTGCTTAAGTGAAGAATTCAACTTAACAACTGGCCAATTGGAGCTAAAGAGTAGGCGATCAGGGCTAAAGGTGTCTTTTACAAACTTAACAATATCTGGATTTACTGGATTATCTCCCGAAATCTTAATATAGCTGTGTGGAAGCTTTGCAAACGCACGCAAAGCATTGCAAGAATCGTCGTCTAATCCTGGAACATTGCCCAAATGGTTTAGAACAACAGTAACTTCTGGAACTTGCTCAAAAGCTTTAGCCATATCTCCAAGTTCTTCGCCACGATTGCAAAGCTCGAAAGGCATGCCCTTCTTCGCCATTGCCTTAAGACCACCAATAAACGAAGGCTCTAGGCAACGTCCGCGTGGCTCGCTTGGAATATGAAGAGGCTCGCGAATACCGGTTGCGTGAATTGGAACGCGCATAAACGGATCCAACGTGACTCTAAGCATTTTAGCTAGAATTTTAGGATTAGGATTTTCGCCAATAAGCCTATCTTCTAGCTCGTGGTCTGCAGCATCAACCTCAACGTATACGCCGCCGAGGAAGTCAACTCCTAAATCTGCATACTCTTTTTCTAGCTGCTCTAGAGTAAAAGTGTGGTTTAACTTGTCTAAGCCATCAAGCCAAGGCAAGACTTGCTTTGTTGGATCCCAAATATGAAAATGTGAATCCAAAATACGAAGTTGAGACATAATAAATTTTCCTTTCTAAAGACTTTCAAATAAAAACTTTGTAAAGACTTTGTAGTTATTCGCGAATTATTTAGCTTCTACAAGACCAATCTTTGAGCCCCAAAGAGCGTACCAAGCAACATACAAGAATCCTGGAACTGTGAGCAATACGGCGGCTTCGATTCCAGCAAAATCTTGTACCAAACCGAAAACTAACGGAATGATTGCAGCGCCAACAATGCTCATAACGAGTGCAGAAGAACCAGTCTTTGCTGCTGCTCCATGAATTCCCTTAAGAGTAAGAGAGAAGATTGTTGGGAAGCCAATGGAGATAAACAAGTACGCTACAATGTAGGCGATTACAGAAATCTGACCAAGTCCAAGGAATGCAACAAACATAAGCACTGCGCTTAAAGTCATGTACAATCCAAGAATCTTGCCACCATCAAACTTTGCCATCAAAGGAGTTGTAACAAAGCGGCCGATTGTAAACATTAAGGAAACGATTGCAAGCATAGAAGCAGCAACACCAGTGGTGATTCCAGTACCCCAATGCTTTAGAGCAAAGTCGGAGAACATTGCCATTCCAGCAACTTGAAGTCCAATAAAGATGAATTCTGCAATAATTCCAAGAGTAAAGTATGGCTTGCTCATAAGATGAATGAAGGAAGAATCACCCTTGCTTTCCTGGTCTGCCTCAACGTCTCCTGGAGGAGTAGGGAGTTTAAAGCAGAAGAAGATTGCAATAATCGCAATAAGAACAATGCCAATAACAATGTAAATCAAGCGAGTATCGCCAAGGAACTTTAGCTTAGCAACGTCGAAGCCTGGCTCGTTCTTAGCAACAGTTTTGCCTAAAATTTGACCAAGAATAAGAGGTCCAACAATGTTTCCAACTCCGTTGAAGCTCTGTGCCATGTTGATTCTAAAGGATTCGCCCTTCTCATCGCCAAGCTTAGTAATGTAAGGGTTGCAATTCGTTTCCAAAGTTGCTGCGCCCAACGCTATAACAAACATTGCAACTAGGAACATTGCGTAGCTTGCGGTAGCTGTTGCAGGGATTACCGCAAATGCGCCAAGAGCAAAGAGTGCGAGGCCACTAATAACGCCGCCCTTGTATCCAAAACGCTTTGCGATTAAGCCTGCAGGAATTGCCATAACGAAGTATGCGCCAAAATATGCTACCTGCAGCAATGCTTTTTGAGTATTATTCAGTTCAAGATAATTGCCAAATGGTGAATTCAGTGCATTGACCAAATTCATGGTCAAGCCCCATACAAAGAACAAAGATGTTACCAATACGATGGCAATCATAGCTTTTGAGCCATTTTTACTATTCTTAACGACGGCATTGTCGTTTTCTTTTGTAGTCATCGTCACTCCTGTGTGAGAATAATTCTAAAAGTTTAAGATTTTAAGTTCTTAAATGATTTTGTGCAATGGTGCGCAAACACACATTCGCATTGCGCACCATTTACTAGCTAAACTGCATTAATCTTAAATTTGCATTTGTGATTTAAGACAAAGCGCGATCAAGATGCACGTAGCCTCCATCAACGAATACCCACTGACCAGTGGTGTGCGAAGAGCGATCCGAAAGCAGGAATGCAGCTTCGTTTCCAATCTCTTCCGTAGTAGTCATGCGGTTTTCCAGAGGAATCTTGTCTGTAATAACCTTCAAGCGAGCTTGCTGAGCAGCTTCGTCACCAAATGTCTTAATCCAATCTGCATACAGTGGAGTCCAGCATTCCGAAACAACAATCGCGTTTACGCGCACGCAATCATGGACAAGAGCTGCAGCCCATTCGCGAGTCAAGCCTAAGATTCCGCCCTTTGCAGCAGCATAAGCGCTAGTCTTGCCCTGGCCAGTTAGAGCAGTCTTAGAAGAAATGTTCACAACTGCTCCGTGGCTTTCCTTCAAGTACTTTACAGCAGCATGAACAGTTTCGTAGTAGTGAGTGAGGTTTCCGTGAATCGACTTCTCGAAGTCGCGCCAAGAAGTGGATTCCAAATCCTTGTTGTCGTTAACGCCAGCGTTATTTACAATGCCGTCAATATGACCATACTTCTTATAGGTTTCTTCAATAATTGGTGCAATCTCGTCCGTGTCGTTCAAGTCGAGAAGATAAACATCGTAGTTCTTTGTGTATTGCTCAATATCTTTGCGGAATGTTTCTTCTGCAGCATCTGCGCGGTTAATAACTACTGGAATTGCGCCTTCTCGAGCAAGTTGAAGCGTAATGCCTTTACCAATTCCCTTGAATCCACCTGTTACAATGAAAACTTTGCCTTCCAAATGCAAATCCATAATGAACTCCTTTGTTAAATGATGTGGTTTGCTTTTAGTTAATTTTTAAATTATAAAATTCTATGATTTGTTATTTTTACAAGTGGCTAATCGTTAATCACTATGCGATTAGCCACTTATTTTTTATTATTTTTAGCCGCGATAAAGGTACTTTTCGGCTGTTTCCAGCGTCATCTCAGTGCCATTACCTGGGGCGGTTGGCGCAACGTAATTGCCATTCTTGATTTGTGTTGGATGTACAAAGTGCTCGTGCTGATTGTCTACGTATTCAATCATGCGACCTTCCTTTGTTCCAGAAACTGCAACATAATCAAACATTGCAAAGTGGCATACGGCTTCGCATAATCCAACTCCGCCTGCGTGTGGGCAAACTGGCTTGTTAAACTTACGAGCAAGCAAGTATTCGAGAACAACTTCTTGTGGACCTGCAACTCGAGTTGCGTCGATTTGCATTATTCCAAATGCGTTTGCCTGCAAGTATTGCTTGAACATGATTCTGCTTTGCATTTGCTCGCCAGTTGCAACTGGTATTGGGTTGATTGCGCGAGCGATTGTTGCGTGTCCAATAACGTCGTCTGGGCTTGTTGGCTCTTCTACCCAAGCTAAGTCGAAGTCGTGGAAGCGATTAATCCAAGTAATTGCTGTTGGAACATCCCACACTTGGTTTGCGTCTACTGCAAGTCGAACATTTGGGCCGATTGCTTCGCGAGCGAGTGCGAGTCTTCTTAAATCGTCGTCTACATTTTGACCAACCTTAAGCTTAATTTGCTTAAAGCCTTTAATTTGCGATTCTTCCTTAGCGATTGCAACCATCTTTTCGTCGCTGTAACCGAGCCAGCCTGCGGCAGTGGAGTATCCTGGGTAGCCGTTTACAAGCAAGTCTGCAATTCGCTCTTCCTTGCCTTTTTGGCCATCTTGCAAGAATTCGATTGCTTCTTCTGGCTTTAAAGCGTCTGTCATGTAGCGGAAGTCGAGCGTAGAGACTAATTCCTTTGGATCCATCTCGGCAAGCAAGCGCCACAATGGCTTTCCAGCTCTCTTTGCTTTAATATCCCACAATGCGCTCAAAATCGCGCCAATTGCCATGTGCTCTACGCCTTTTTCAGGACCTAGCCAGCGAAGTTGTGAGTCGTGAACAAAAAGATCCCATGCAAGTCGCATGTTGTCTAGTAATTCTTCTACGTTTCTGCCAATAAGCACTTGAGACATGGAGTCGATTGCTGCGCAAACAACATCGTTGCCGCGGCCAATCGTAAATACAAATCCAACACCTTTAATGCCATCGTCTAGGCTGGTTTTGATTTCTACGTATGCGGATGAATAATCTGGATCTTTGTTCATTGCGTCGGATCCAGAAAGCGTTTGCGACGTAGGGAATCTAAAATCATAGGTTTTTACTGATGTAATTGTACTCATAACGATTTGTGCTCCTTTGCTTTAAGATCGTTGTGACCTACTCCTATATTTTATAACAAAATAATAGAAAAATGTTCTAATTGTTAGGAAATTTTCGTAAATAATTTTTTGCGAATTTTTCCTAATCTCGCGTTTTGTGATAAATGTCATATTTCGGATTTTAAGAATATTGAAAAATTGAGCTTTTATCTTTTATAACTGTTAAAAAATGAATACTTTTGGCATCGATGTTATCTGTTAAATTCTGATTATTCGGCGTGTCATAAGAAAATTTCGCGACTTTGCATAGTCTGTAGCGAAATAACATATGATATTATTTCTATTAGGCTTGATATGTCAGGCAATAATGCGGTTTTTCTATTTTTTGAATTTTCGCATTGCTGAGAATTAATGCAAAATTAAGTAAGAAATTTTCTCTGCATTTGTTTGCGACTTAAGAAAATTTTGCGACTTATAAGCATATGAGCATAGGAATATAGGAATTAGGAGAGTGCATATGCCAACTCGTAGTCACGCAACTAGCATTGCTGAAAATGAATCTTCAAAACCTCGCATAACGGAGTTGGCTAAAAAGGCGGGGGTATCGCCTTCTACAATTTCAAAGGTTATTAACGGTAGAACTGGCGTTTCAGATGAGACTCGCAAAAAAGTAGAAGAAGTTCTTTTAAAAAGTGGGCGCGAGTATTCGCTTGTAAGCACTAAGGTATCTCCGACAATTGAATTATTAGTAGATTATGTGGCAAATAATGGCACTATTGAGATGATTACTTACGCATCTCGTTGGGCGCAAAGAGAAGGATTAGCTCTTACAGTCGCTCAAACCGATAATGGTAAGAAACGTGATGAGTGTTTGCGTGGAATTGTAGATAGAAATCCTCTTGGTGTTATATCTCAAATGTCTGATCTTACGCAGAAAGATAAGGAATTTTTGCGTATGCGAAATATTCCGTTGATTATAATTGATCCCGTGTCTCTTTCTAATGGGGAAGATCACACGATTTCAATCGATAATTGGACAGGAGCTTATGAGCTTACAAAACATCTGATTAATCTGGGGCATAAGAGAATAGGCGTTATAACTGGTCCTCTTAATGTTCAATCTGGTGTAGCCCGATTTGCTGGATATAACGCTGCAATGGAGCAGTCTGGCTTGACGATTGATAAAGATTTGGTTAAAGAGGGGGATTATCTTCCTGAACGCGGCTATGAAATGGCTTGTAAGATTTTGGATTTGCCTGAAGAAAAGCGTCCTACTGCTATTTTTGCTTGCAACGATATTACAGCTGTAAATGTGTATCGTGCTGCTCGCGAACGCGGTATTAAGTTAGGATCTGAGCTTTCTGTAGCTGGGTTTGATGACGTGTATCCTGCACAGTATTTGATGCCATCTTTAACAACTGTTAATCAGCCTTTTGACTCAATAGCAAAGAATGCCATTAGAATGATTCTTGAGATTAGGGAAGGTAAGGAGATTGAGAATCAACTGGTTCTTCCTGCACATGTTGTTATTCGAGACAGCACTCAGACTGTTGTCGATTGATAGAAGAGTTATTAGATATAGAATTTGACTTATGATTTATGGCTTATGACATAAATCAAATAAATGTGGACGCAGCCTAAATCAAGAGCTTAAATCAAGATAAGTTGCGTCCACAAATATTGCGTATTTATTTATTATTTTATTATTTTAGAAGACTACATCAAGCTTGTGTAAATCTTGCGAATGTCTTCCAAAGTGGCCTTGCGTGGGTTTCCTGGAGTGCAAACATCTGCCAAAGCGTCGTGGCTTAAGCCTTCAATATCTGCCTGTGTAGCTCCAACTTCGCTAATCTTAGTAGGATTTCCAAGCTTAACCGTTAAGTCGTGAACAGCCTTTACAGCAGCATTGCGTACTGTTTCGAGGTCATCGGTGTATGCGTTTGGAACGTCGAATGCAGCAGCAATATCGCGATACTTTTCGCCACTGTAATCCTTGTTATATTCCATAACAGGAGCGAGCAAAATTCCGTTTGCAACGCCATGAGCAACGCCAAGGCGACCGCCGAGTGGGTGAGCCATGCCGTGAACCAAGCCCAAACCAACGTTGGAGTATGCCATGCCAGTTATATAGCTTGCGTAAGCCATTTGTTCGCCTGCTGGAACATCTCCATCTGCGCTCTTTGCAAGGTTTTGTGCAATCATGCGGATTGTTTGCAAAGACAAGCAATCCGAAAGGCTCCATGCGCCTGGAGTAATGAAACCTTCGATTGCGTGGGTGAGTGCGTCCAAACCAGTTGCAACCTTAAGCGAACGTGGCATGGAATCGGTGAGGTCTGGGTCTACGAATGCAACGATTGGAATATCGTGAGGATCTACTGCAACGAACTTGCGAAGCTTTGCTGTATCGGTAACAACATAGTTGATTGTTGTTTCGGATGCGGTTCCTGCTGTTGTTGGTACGCCAAAGATTGGCACAGAAGGATTCTTTGTATCTGCAACGCCTTCTAGAGAAAGAACATCGCCAAACTCTGGGTTGGCTACAATAATTCCAATGCCCTTGCAGGTATCTTGTGGAGAGCCGCCGCCGAGACCAATAAGGAAGTCTGCGCCAGATGTCTTAAACTTTTCTACACCGTCTTGAATGCATTCAACAGGTGGATTTGGCTTTACATTGTCGAATACTTCGTATGGAAGACCAGCGGATTCTAGAACGTCTGTAACTCTTTTAACGGTTCCCGTCTTTACAAGAACTGGATCTGTTACTACAAATGCTTTTTTAAAGCCGTGTGCTTTAGCAACGTTTGGAATCTCTTTGATTGCTCCGCGGCCGAAGTAAGCAGTCTGGTTGAAAATCATTCTATAGACCATGCGAAAATCTCCTTTGAGTTTCATATTGGCATACGCCAAATTTTTGGTAGTCGACTAATATTTTACAATATTGCATGACATTTGGCGAGTGTGTTAAATAAGTGTTTTGTTACTAAAATTAACAAATAAACAATTAAAATGAACATAAACTAACTAATTTTATGCATTTTTATTTATTTTAGATATAAATAAGCACATTTATAAAAATTCGAGCACATGATTTGCAATGAATATGTTGAAAGAAAAATATTAATCACGTTAAGAAAAATTCTTTAATTGATTGGTGTTTTAGTTATCTAATTGATTTATTTTGAATTAAATAATCTATTTGGAATGCAAATTTAGATCTGTAATATTACGCCTGTGAATTTAAGCCTCTCATACTGGCTCTCATACTAAAGTATGACGATTTTATATAAGAGCATTTTTATATCAAAATTTAATATCAAAATTCCTATTATTTCAATGAGAATATCAGCCTTACGCACTATAGAGAATGCGTTTTTAATCCCGTAAATTGTAATTGTAAGGTAATTCCAATACTTGTAAGGAACTGCAAAAGTAAGCGAGGTGCAAAATGAGTGTTGAAAATAGTCAAGATACGCGTTTTACGCAAATGAATTATTCCGCTCAAGAAGGTTTGATTGGCGAGACTGCGGTTGCAGCTTTGCATGTTGTTAAAGATTTTGGCAAGGGTGCAGGCATTGTTCACGCTTTGCGAGATGTAAGCGTTAGTTTCGAGCGCGGCAAGTTTACTGCGATTATGGGTCCTTCGGGTTCTGGAAAGTCAACTTTAATGCATTCTTTGGCTGGTCTTGACAGCGTTAATTCTGGAAAAGTTTTGGTTGACGGCCTAGATATTACAGGCATGAGCGATAAGCAGCTTACGCTTATGCGCCGCGAGATGGTTGGTTTTATTTTCCAAAGTTTTAATCTTCTTCCAA
Organism: Gardnerella sp. c11Ua_71; assembly: GCF_055818025.1. NCBI lineage: Bacteria > Bacillati > Actinomycetota > Actinomycetes > Bifidobacteriales > Bifidobacteriaceae > Gardnerella > Gardnerella sp. c11Ua_71. The sequence goes on from NZ_JARFVR010000004.1 coordinate 140,807, forward strand.
TGTTTAGCGCTGAGCAAAATATTCTTATGCCTCTTACTTTGGCAGGCAAAAAGCCAGATAAGCAATGGTTTAATACTTTGGTTAATACTCTTGGCTTGCAAGATCGTTTAAAGCATAGGCCTGCTGAGCTTTCTGGTGGTCAGCGTCAACGCGTTGCAATTGCTCGAGCTTTAATCTCTAAGCCTTCCGTAGTTTTTGCAGACGAGCCTACTGGCAATCTCGACTCTGCTTCCAGCTTGGAAGTTTTGCATTTCTTGAAGAAGTCTGTAACGGAGCTTGGTCAAACTGTGATTATGGTTACTCACGACGCTGTTGCAGCGTCTTACGCGGATCGAGCAATCGTGTTTGCAGATGGTCAAATCGTTGAAGACGTGCAAAATCCTACTGCAGAAGGAATGAGCAAGATGCTTATGGAGCGTAGCGAGGCTGGCGTTAATAATCAGCCTGCTCAATTGCAATAAAAGGTGGTGAACTTAGAATGTGGAAAATCGCACTAAAACTTATGCGTAAAAGCGTGCGCATGCTAATCGCCTCTGGAATTGCAATTCTTATAGGCAGCATGTTTATGAGCGCTACTTTGCTTTTTGCAAACAGCGTTGATGACTTGATGGTTCGAAACGCAACAAATGAATTCGGTAGCGCAAATTATGCAATCTCATTTAGAAATCCTAACAGTTCTCCGAGTAGTGAAATTCATTATAAAGATCTTCATTTAGACGAAATATCGAAGATGCCTGGTGTTAACGGTATTCGTAGTGACGATGCTACTGCGCTTGTAAGAGTAGAAAAAGGTGATAAATCAGTTACGAGTATTGCTTGGTCTAATGGTTTGTATGGAAATCTTCCTGTGTATAAATCAACAGAAGGTAGAGATCCGCAAGAAATAGGCGAAATCACGCTTATTAAAAGTATTGCTAAATCAATACATGCAAATATTGGCGATACTATAACTTTGGTTAAAGTAGATGACACTGGCGGAGATAAAGAAAAATCGTACGATGTTCGTGTGGTTGGTCTTGTTGACGATGGAGAACATTCTCAAATACCATTTTCAAATCGCGGCACGTATCTTGGTGGCATAACGAACGATTTTTGTGCAAAACTCGAAAATATTGAGAATTTTGACAATCAAGTTGTGCAAAGCAAAGTGTACATGAGTATTGATGAATCTAAAATAAACGATTTATCTCCTAAGATTAACGCTTTGCTTCCTTCGAGATTCTCTCTTATGTCTAGGCACGAAGTTGGTGTGAGATCTGTTCGAAATGTGTCTAACGGCACTAATTTTGTGACTATGTTTTTGCTATCTTTTGGTATTCTAGCGTTGCTTATTTCTTCGCTTGTTATAGCAAACACATTCCAAGTGCTGGTTGCTCAACGCAGACGAACTCTTGCGCTTTTGCGCGTAATTGGCGCACAATCTCACCAGCTTTATGCTGCAGTTTTGCTTGAAGCTGCAATACTTGGAGTTATTTCCGCGGCTGTTGGTGTGCTTTGCGCAATCGGATTTATGGGCGCAATTAGTAACGTGAATATTAATTCTGGACCGTTATCTAAGATTCCTTTGATTGTTTCACTTCCGGCAATTGTGTGGCCAATAGCAATTGGCACGATTGTAACAGTTCTTGCGTCTATGAGTGCTGCGCGATCTGCTACAAAAGTAACGCCTATGGAAGCGCTACGACCAATGGATTTGATTAAAGATAAGCGTGCAAGCATTATTCGCGCTGTTTTTGGCGTTCTGTTTATTGTTGTAGGTATTTTAGCTACTGCTTTAAGTGCTACTTCTTTAGCGAGTATGATTGCTGGGAAGTCACCTAATGCTGGTTCTGACTCTTGGATGACTTTGCTTGGAGCAATGTTTGGTTGTGCGCTTGTTTTCATCGGAATTATTATTACAGCAACATTCTGGATGCCGTTCGCTATGAAGGCAACTGGCGCAATCATGGCACTTTGTGGGCCTGCTTCTAAAGTTGCCAACGCAAACGTGCAACGAAACCCTAGAAGAGTTGCAGCAACTGGAACGGCTTTGCTTATTGGCGTAACGCTTGTTTCTACAGTAGTAACGGGCGCAATATGTGGTAAAGCAACTCTTAAAGGTGTTGTTGATGACCGTTACAGTGTTGACATTATTATTCAAGGCAAGAATGTTGATGAATCTCTAGCTGCCGATATTTCAAAGATTAGTGGAATAAAGCATACTGAGTTGCTTCCTGCAGTTCCTATGACTTTTAAGAACGCTAAGGGCAAAACTGAGTATGCTATGGCAGCTGGAGTTGATAATGTAAATCAACTTAAAAATGTAATGCACACTGACCTTGATGGCGTTAATATAAACAAAGATTCTATACTTTTGCCTAAGTTTAATGAAGAAGGTGGAGAACCTTTTGAGCTTAAAAAAGGAAACCTTGATCTGCAAGCTTACGTAGAAAAGTACAGTTCTGGTGAAACAGACAGTGATAATATTACGCCATTTACTGGCACGAATACAGACTCTAGTAATAACGATAAGAGCATTACTGTAAAGCAAGTTCAGTTTAAGAAGTATAGAAATGTTAATATATATTCAAGGAATACTGCTTTTGTTAGCAAATCTTACTTCAATAACTACCTTAAGCCTACAACGCATATTCTGCTCATTTCGGTAGATTCTAGCAAAGCTAATCTTGTAGATATTGTTAAAAATATTAGAAATATTACATCTAGCTATGCGGAGGTTATGGCTGCTGGAAGCGTGTTTGAGCGAGCGCAGTGGGAGAGTGCTATCGACGTAATGATGATGTTGCTTGTTGGCTTAATAGCAGTAGCTGTTGTGATTGCTTTAATAGGCGTTGCAAACACATTAAGCTTGTCTGTTATTGAGAGAACCAAAGAATCTGCAACTTTGCGCGCAATAGGCATGACAAGAGGCCAGGTTAGAAGATCTCTTGCGTTGGAAGCAACGTTGATTTCCTTAACAAGCACCGTTTCTGGCTTGATTGTTGGAACAGTGTTTGGGTGGATTGGATCCTACATGGTGTTTAGCGTAATTGGCAAAGTTCCGTTTGTAGTTGATTGGGCTATTTACGCGGTTCTTGCTCTAATCGCTTTGCTTGCAGCGCTTCTTTCTAGCGTTCTTCCGGCTCGTAGAGCAGTGAAGTCTTCGCCAGTAGTTGCGCTCGCAGAAGAATAAACTATATGTTGTTATAACATATATTAAGTTAATTATAAAAACAGAAATAATGCTGGTGTAGTTGTGCATCAGCATTATTTTTTTCTACATAACGTGCGACACGCAGAAAAAATAATGTGATGTACATCAAAAAAATAAATAAATTTTATGCATAAAATACAATTGTTTAGATATTATTAATATGGATTTATATTTTTATCGAGAAAATCGAAAAAATTAAGTATTAAATATTTGTTATAACAAGTTAATCGAAAAATTTTTCGATTATTTGACGTTGGAATCTTATTTATTTCTCTGTTATGCTCTTTGGTTGACTGCTGACATAAGCATAAATTAAATATGAGGCCGCTACGAGCAAGGAGTAGAAGAATATGGTAACGGTCAATAAAAAATCTGCCGCAGTGATTGCAGGAATCGTGTTGTTATTAATGCAAAGCCCAATGCCAGCGTGGGCACAAGAAGCTGTAAGTGGATCAGAACCAAATAATGTTGTCGATGCTTCTGATAACAAATTCGGTAAATTAGAAGATTTAGATTTGGGTGCTAAAGATCCAGAGACACAAGATGAATTACTTTCTAGTCGTAAAAGTGCAAAAAATAATTTAAAGATTTATGAAAACAAGTTAAAAGAATTAGAAATAAAAGTTAAGACTTTAAATGAACTTGTAAAAAAAGAATTGGAAGATAGTAATAATAAAACTGATAAAATTGAAGAATTAGAACGCAGAATGGAATCTGCTTCTGAATCTGATTTTGATCGTCTTAATGGAGAGAAAATCAAGCTAGATGAAGATAGAAAAAATATAGAAAACAATCTTAGAGACAATACTAAAAAGTTGAATTCTGCTGAAGAGGATTTGAGAAAATATAATATATATTCACAAAATGCAAGGCAACAAGTAGCAGAATATGAACGAAAACTTAAGGATAATTTTGGTGTAGATATCAATGATCTTAATAAGGAAGAAAATAAGGTTCAAGAAGAAACAATGAAGCCGGATTCTCCTACACCAGCTCCACGTACAGAGTCAGATACTACAGTTGATACGCCAAATGACTCTACTAAGTCGAAGAAAGAAGTTGAGAAGTCCATTCCAGAAGTAAAATCTCCAGATACTAAAGTTATTGAAGAAAAAGCTGCACAAGAAAAAGATTCTGTGCAGACTCAGCCGAAGGATTCTAAAGTTGATTCGCGGTCTTCAGATAATAAATTTGCATCTTCTGAATATAGATCTTCGCAAGTAGAATCATTAGAATCTAAGAAATCTAAAGCGAAGAGTGTTGAAGTTGAATCGACTACTTCTTCATCTGTAGCAGCACGCCCAGCAGAATCCTCTGTAACACCATTTGCTCCAGTTTCTGAATCAAAGGTTATCCCACAGAATGCTACATCCAAGGAAATTCCTGCGGCTTCTGTTGGAAACTCACAAAATGCATCTGCTGTTTCTCCTGCGTCAGATGTTTCTGCTGCTTCCGCAAATGTGAGCACTACTGCACCAGTTGCAGCGCAGACAGCATCGCCAGTATCTCATCCAGCAGAATCCGAAGCAAATAACGCTTCTAGTAGCGAAAAAAGCGATTCTCAAAATACTGAAGAAGATAAAAAAGATGAAAATACGGAAAATGAAGAGGTAAAAGAAGATTCCAAAGCTCTTGAAGAAGCCGATAAGTTATCTGAAGCTAAAAGCGATAACGCAAAAGCACCATCGAACAACAATAATCTTGTAGTTGCTGGCGCTGTTGTAGGAACAATGGCAATAGGTGGTTCTGCAGCTGCAGGTATTTATATGAGTCGCGGTGGCAAAATTCGCTTTTCTAAATAAAACTTAGGATTGCTGATAATCAAATACAGATAGCTAAAATAGCTTAATGCGAATATAAATAGCACAAATAATATAAAAAAATTAAAATGCGGTTGCAATTCGATCGTTCAATGAAGAATAGATTAATTTTGCAGCCGCATTATTTTATAGAAAAGATTTATTGTTTATAAGAACAGCCGCATTATTTTTTATTTTTATAAGAATAATTAAACAAGACCATTTTCGTAAGCGAACACAACAGCTTGAACTCTGTCTCTTGCGTCGATTTTTCCCAAAATATGAGCAACATGCGTTTTAACTGTTGGCAAGCTAATAAACAGTTTATCAGCAATCTCTTGGTTAGACAGTCCGTGAGCAATTTCAATGAGTACTTCGCGCTCGCGATCTGTTAAATCATTTAAGTAAGAATTGTAAGCGTTTGCGTTTTGTTTGCTTCTAGACGCATTTTCTGTATTTTCTTCTTCCGATGCAATACTTTCGTTGCTCGGCTTAGAAATCATCGACTCAATTAAGCGCTTTGTAGCAGTTGGAGCAATAATTGCGTTTCCTTGATACACAGTTCGTATTGAATTAAGCAATGTTTCTGGCTCTGTATCTTTAAGCAAGAATCCAGATGCGCCCGTATGAATTGCAGCCATAACGTATTCGTCTAAATCAAAAGTTGTTAAAATAATAATGTGCGTGTTGCTATTAGCATCTTCTTGCAAAATTTTGCGAGTTGCTTCCAAGCCGTCCATGTTAGGCATGCGCACGTCCATCAAAATAACGTCTGGATTTTCCTTTGACGCAACTTCTACAATTTCATTGCCATTTGAAGCTTGCGCAACAACTTGCATGTCTTTTTGCGAGTTGATTACCATAGCAAATCCTGCGCGCACAAGCTCCTGATCGTCTGCTATTGCTACGCGAATTACTTCATTGTTTTCCATATGTTCCATAATATCAACTTACTGTTGCTTATTTAATGTGTTGTGTTTAATGCGTTGTGTTGAATTTGCTCATCAAGTGGTGCAGCAGGGCGAACCGCAATCTCAGAAACATTTGCACTATTATTTGCTGAATTAACGCTTGATCCTGTTTCTCGCAAAATTCCAAGCAATTTTCGCATATATTTTAGTGCTGAACGACCTTCGTCACTAATATTTTTGAAAGCTTTACTAATTGCTTCACTTTGTTCTTGTAGTTGCTCAGGTTCTTTTGACTTTTGATTTTCTGCATTACTATTTGTTTTTTCGTATTTATTAAGCATATCAATTCCGCTATTTGCGGCATCAATTACTTTATGCAATGTAACTGCAACTTTTTGCTGAATATTTGCGCTAATACGCTGCCTTTCGGCATTTGCTGCAAGTACTTCTAGCTGTTTTTGTTCTTGTTCTAATTCTGTTCTGCGCGCTTTTAGAATCAGCAAATTATTGTCATCGTTTCTGCGGTAATAAGCAAATGCAATAGCAGCAAAACAAATTAATGCAACTATAAAACCAAAAATTAATCCTACGGACGCCATTTGCATAATGTCATAAAAATTAGTTGTGTACGCATTAGATGCAAAAAATCGTATTGGAGTTTCATTTTGTGGAATATTTTTTGATGCAACACCAATTTTTACAGCAAAAATAGCAGATTCGGCGAGCACTACTGCGCTAACCCATTGCCATGCGTGCTTTTTGCCATAGAGCACAGCCGCATAAACAATGGTTGGTATAAAGAAATTAGCAAATAAAATATTAGGCAAGCATATAAGTTGTATTGCAGAAAATGCTGCTGCAACAATTGCGCACGTAGTCGGAGCTTTTCTACGAAACATAAATGGAATCATAGTAGTAAGCGTAAGTATTCTATAAAGTATTTGTAATGAAAGCGAGCTTGAATATTGTGAAGTCATTCCAGTTCCAACAATAAAATCGTAAGTTGGTATAAAAAGCATTAGAACAGTCCAAGGTGATGCATAAATAACATCGCCAATAAGCCAATGTTGTTCAAACCATTGTGATACTTTCTCAATCCTATTTTGTGAATTATTTGTCGCTGGCAAAACTTTTGATGAGGTTTTATCGCTTGTATTTTCTGGTTTTTCTTGCGTTGATAATGGATTATTAACTTTTACGTTTTTATAACTAACATTAGGAATACTATTTAGTGCAGAAGCAGTAGTGTTTGATTGGTCTGTGCTGTAAGAATATGGAATAAAAGCAACAATACTAAATGTTCCATCATTGAGTTTTCCATAATCAAGCGTTCCGTGAAGATTTTCAATGCGCTCTTTCATGCCAATCAAACCATAACCATTTTTATGTGGCACACCACTATTTTGCTCTTGATTAGCTTCAAGCTTGTGTACTTCGTTTGTGATTTTTAGTGTTAATCCTTGTTCGTTCCACTGTTCGTGAATGTTTATTTTAATGCCATTTCCTGCGTGCTTCCGAATATTAGTAAGAGATTCTTGAACAACGCGGTATGCAACGGTTTGTGCGTCCGTGTTAAGTCTATTTTGAGAATTTATGCCATCAACAGTGTGCCAAAAAATGTTATTAGGAGATGCAATTTTTGCTTGCTCAATAAGCGAAGGTATGTGATTAAAATCCAATTGAGCGGATGGAGCGTCTGTTAAAGCTTCTAGCAGTCGACGCATGTCGTGAACGGCGCGCTCGGCTTCGTTTTTAATAATATGCATTGTTTTTTTAGCAAGAGAAATATCTTGTGTTGCTGCATAGCGACCACCGTCTGCTTGAACAATAATAATAGAAAGCGTGTGAGCAACAATATCGTGCATATCCCTAGCGATTCTAGCGCGCTCTGCAGTAACAGCAATATGCTGAGCTTTTTTTCGGTACGCGCGAATATCGTTATTGTTCTCTTGTAAAAGTTGAATAGTGTGCACGTGAGTGCGCTGCCAGTAGCCAATAATAACCGTAATTGTAGTAATAATAATTGCAAAAATTATAGTAGGAATTGCAAAATCAAGTATAATTGAAACGCAGTTTCTTATGTTGCTACTATTTATATTTTGTACACTACAAGAATAACTAGCTTTTAAATGATTGATGCCATATATTGGCCCCATTACAATATTCCACGATATTGCTGCGCAAGATAATACTGTTGTTACGTAAGCTGCAATAACAAAAGCTTTTGAATGTTCTGGATTTCCGCGAGCAATAGCATTAACAAGCAGCACAAAACCAAAGAAATCAGCAAAAAGTTGAGTAGGGCCAAATATTACTTGCAAAATGCATGCAACAATAAAAATAACAGCTGTGTGTTCGGGCCATATTCTTCGTACTGAAAGTAATGATGCAACAACAATATTTATAAGATAGGTTGTAATTAGTGAACTTTGCGTCAAGAATCCGTCAACATTGTTTATAGGATACCGATTGCTTGAAAGTGTAAAAAGAATAAGTGGAATAATGCCCCACAATATATCGTTTAGCGTAAGCTCAGTGCGTAAGCGTTGTATAGCTCTGTTAAACGTGTGAGATATTTTCATAATTACTAGGCTAGTACACAGCACTTTATAGAACAATCGAACTTTAGTATTATTTATATAAGAGTGTGTATTTTTGTATGTGATTTGTTATTGCAACGTTGCATGCGAGTGCAGAAAGGAATGTTTACAATGGCACTGCTAGCAAAGTATTACGTACCAGGATTGTATGTAGAAGAGCGCGCAATCGATGTTCCTTTAGACTGGGAGCAAAACACTCCAGGCGATTCTATTAAAGGGGAGACGATTCGCCTATTTTGCAGAGTTATTTGTGCTCCAGAACATGTGCATGACGATTTGCCTTTGCTAGTGTTTTTGCAAGGAGGCCCAGGGGGTCAGTGCCCTCGTCCGCTTTCGCCGTCTAGCGATGGTTGGATTCAAGATGCCGTTAAGCATTTTCGTGTTGTTCTTCCAGACCAGCGTGGCGTTGGGCGCTCTTCTAGAGTAGATGCTTCTACGATTAAGCGCATGGCAGACGACGGCGTGAGCGTAGAGAGGCAAGCATGGTATTTAAAGCGATTCTTAGCTGATTCTATTATTCGCGATTTTGAGCATTTGCGCTTAACTGAGTTTAATGCAAAGCCGTGGGTTTCTTTGGGTCAAAGTTATGGTGGATTCTTAACGCTTACGTATTTGTCTCTTTTTCCACAGGGCTTACTTGCAAGCTTTACAACGGGCGGTATTCCTCACATTCCAGCTAATGCTCTAGAAGTTTACGAGCACACGTTCCCGCGTATGGCTAGAAAAACTGAGCAATTCTACGAGCGTTATCCGCAGGATGTTGCGCGCGCTGCAGCTATTGCAGATAGGATTTCTCAAGGAGATGTTTTCTTGCCTAATGGCGAAAAGCTTACGGTTGAGCGCTTTCAGACTCTTGGTTCATCTTTTGGCATGAAGCCAAGTTTTGAAAGAGTTCATTGGCTTATTGACTCTGCATTTTCGGATGGAGATGGCTCTCTTAAGGCGTTTAAACATGGTGGTGGAACAGCAGACGGCTATTTAAGCGATGAGTTTCTTTATGGAGTTATGGATGCAACATCTTCTAGTCCGCTATATTGGCCACTGCAAGAGTTCATTTATGCGGATGGTGAATTAGATCATCCAATTCGTTGGGCAGCTCAGCAAGTTCGAGAAACAATGCCAGAGTTTGCTGGCAGTGCGCGTCCGCTTTTGTTTACTGGCGAAGCTGTGTTTCCGTGGATGTTTGATCAGCAAAAAGCTTTGCAACCGTTCTTGCCAGCTGTTGATTGCATGATGAACGATATGCAATTTGGCAAGATTTACGACTTAGATCAACTCGCAAATAATGAAGTTCCTTTGCAAGCAGCGGTTTATTTCGATGACTTGTATGTTGATTCTGGTCTTCAGCTAGACACTTTGTCTCATATTTCTAACTCTCATTATTGGACTACTAACGAGTTTGAGCACGATGGTGTTCATGGAAACTTTGTGTTCCGTCATTTGCTAGAAGAGGCAAAGAATCGTGGAGATTTAGAGACTATATATAAGTGATATAAGTCATATAAGTAACTTTTGATTAAAGTACCTAACAAATGATTAGATGTACAAGTTGTATATACAAACGATTAGATGCTTAATAGAAAGTTAGTATTTAGTTTATTGTTTACTTATTAGGGAGATTAGTTAATGAGTTCTAACTCAATTGGAACCGTTGGATTTATTGGCTTTGGAAACATGGCTCAAGCGATTGCGCAAGGCCTGATTCGCGCTAATATTTTACAAGGAAAAGATATGGTTGCATGTGCAGCCCACTTTGAAAAACTTGTTAATACTACGAGCAAATTTGGTGTAAAAGCTTTAAAAAGTGCGTGTGAAGTTTGCGATGCTAGTGATATTTTAATTCTGGCTGTAAAACCAAATCAGATTGAAGAAGTTCTGCAGCCTATCGCAAAAACTATTGTGGATAGAAAAATAGCAATTATATCCGTTGCAGCGGGCTGGACTATTAAGCATTACCAGAATCTACTTGGAAAAAATGTTCACGTGCAATGCATTATTCCAAACACGCCAATCGCAGTTTGCCAAGGAGTCACTTTAGCAGAAAATGAAAATACGCTAACAGATAGTCAACTAGAAGCTTTTAGCGCGATTTTTGAGCCTATATCTTTAGTTGAACGAGTAGATAGCGAGCACATGAATATTGCAATGTGTGTTTCTAGCTGCGCTCCAGCTTTTACAGCTATGTACATGGAAGCTTTAGCGGATGCTGGCGTAAAGTACGGTCTAAAGCGAGATTGCGCATATCGTTTGGCTGCAAAGATGATTGAGGGAGTAGGTGCTCTGTATATGGATACTCGCATTCATCCAGGCGTTATGAAAGACGCAGTATGTTCTCCTGGCGGCACTACGATTCGAGGTGTTGCAAAGCTAGAATCGTGTGGTTTTAGGGGAGATGTTATCAGCGCTGTTGATGCAATTCAACAAAAATAAAACAATACGAGTATAGTGGAGTCGTCAATTCCTCTAGCTGGTCTAAAGTAGGTAATTATGTCTTTAACAATTGGAATCGTAGGTTTACCTAACGTTGGTAAATCGACTATGTTTAATGCTCTAACAAGAAATAACGTTTTAGCGGAAAATTATCCGTTTGCAACAATCGAACCGAATACAGGTATTGTGCCTTTGCCAGATAAACGTTTGCCTGTTTTAGCGAAGCTTGTTAAAACCGAGAAAATAGTTCCAGCAACCGTTACATTCGTTGATATTGCAGGAATTGTTAAGGGTGCTAGCGAAGGTGAAGGCTTGGGAAACAAATTCCTTGCTAATATTCGTGAAGCAGATGCCATTTGCGAAGTTGTTCGTGCATTTAACGATGATGACATTGTGCATGTTAATGGCAAGGTAGATCCAGCAGACGATATTGACACAATCAACACGGAGCTTATTCTTGCTGATTTGCAAACAATCGAGAATGCTTTGCCAAAGTTAGAAAAAGATTTACGTGGTAAAAAAGTTACTCAAGAATACGTGAATACTGTAAATAAGGCTAAGGAAATTCTTGAATCTGGTAAGACGATTGATCAGGCTCATAATGAGAAGTTGATTAATAAAGACGACGTTTACGATTTGCATTTGCTTACTGCTAAACCTTTTATTTACGTGTTTAACGTTGACGATTCGGAGCTTTCTGATGACTCTTTGAAGTCTAAGCTGGCGGCATCTGTAGCTCCAGCAAAGGCTATTTTCTTGAATGCGCAATTTGAGTCGGAGCTTACTGAGCTTGATGAAGAAGATGCTCGAGAAATGTTAGCTGATGCGGGCTTGCAAGAATCTGGATTGGATCAGCTTGCGCGCGTTGGCTTTGATATTCTAGGGCTTCAAACCTATTTGACGGCTGGCGTTAAAGAAGTTCATGCATGGCAAATTCATAAGGGTTGGACAGCTCCGCAAGCTGCAGGCGTTATCCACACTGATTTTGAGCGTGGATTTATTAAAGCAGAAGTTGTTTCATACGATGATTTTGTTGAAGCTCAAGGCTCAATGGCTAAAATTAAGGAAGAAGGAAAGCTTCGTCTTGAAGGCCGCGATTATGTTATGCAAGACGGAGATATTGTTGAATTTAAGTTTAATGTGTGATTAGTTAAACAATTTGTCTAAACAATAATCATATTAATGTGTAACGGCGCTGCTTAGGTACTGTAGTATAGTATCAGAGTAGCGCCTTTTTATTTTGTTTATTTATGGAGATTTTATGAATATATTTTATTCTTTAAGAAGCGTTCTAAGGTCACTTATTGCGCGATTAGTGAAATATATTATTAGCTTAAAATCTCCAGAGAATCGCAAAATTTTCTATAAGCGCGTTTCTACTATTCTAGTTATTTTAATCTTTTTCAGCTTTGTTGGTTTTCAAGTATCTCATGTGATTGAAGAAGTAAATAGTCGAATCTCTACTAATACAAAATCTTATTATTCAAAACGCAAAAACAATAAGAGTAATAAAAGTAATAAAAAATCTAAAATAAAGATAGATTACTCAAATAAGTCTTTAGATAATCCATTAATTAAATCTTCTGATTTATGGAAAATTCCTACAGGAGGTCAGTATCCGAATCTTTCTGGTGTCGATGCAAATCATTTACATGTAAATGTAGACCTTAAAAAACAACGTGTTTATATTTATGCGAATAATAATCTTGTTTATACGATGATCGTTAGCGCTGGAATGGATGAATCAACTCCTAAAGGTGATTATAAAATTGGTGCACGAGGTGACCATTTTTATAATGATAGAGAAAAGATGGGTGGCGATTATTGGGTTGGTTTTATAGGTTCTGAATATTTATTCCACTCTGTGCCAACTAGGTTTAATTTTGGCGATTATATTGTTCCAGAGGCTCAAAAGCTGGGTGTTCCTGCGTCTCATGGATGTGTTCGGTTAAGTGTGCCTGACTCTAAGTGGTTCTATTCGTATATTCCAGATGGGACTTCTGTACACATTGAATAACTGAAATATTTATTGATTATATATGCAAAGAGGATTCCCTTAAGGGAATCCTCTTGTTTCTTTTATGTTGTCTGTTCTATTAGAAGAACAAAATACTTGCACCACAGGCCAACACAACTAGAACTATAGAAGCCAAGAAGCTTGCCAAGAACGCTGCTTTTCCTTGCTTAAATATAACTCTAAAGTTTACGTTGATTCCAAGAGCAGCCATTGCCATTCCTAGGAATACGTATCCTGCGTCAACAAGTAGGGATGCGTAAGATGAAACAAAAGGCACATATGTACCAATAACGGATGCTGCAATAAAACCGAGCATAAACCATGGGAAGTTAATCTTGCGTTTTCCGTTATCTTCTACTTGGCTGTGACGAGCATTCCACCAAATTGCAATAAAGATTGATGTAGGAACAAGCATAAGAACTCGTGTAAGCTTCATGATTGTTGCAATGTCAATGCTTCCAAAAGCTCCGCCTGCTGCAACGGCGTGTGCGATTTCGTGAAGGGACGCTCCAGCAGCAATTCCAAGTTGCTGCTTAGTCATTCCAAAATTAGGAAGAATAAAGATTTCTGCCAAAGCATAAATTGTGCCCATTATTGCAACTGTTGCAACAGCCATAACTTCGTTTTGTTCTTTTTCATCTTCTTCTTGTGGAGGTACAGGCATGGAGCCAGAAAGACCCATAACAGCTGCTGCTCCGCAAATGCTCGTTCCACCTGCTGTTAGCATTGCAAGCTGAGGACTTACTTTAAGAAGTTTTGCAATGTTATAAGTAACGCAAACCATAACAGCAACGAGTACAGCTGCGATTGGTAGGCACTTTAAACCTTGAGTGAATAGGACGTGCAAATTTAGCTTAAAGCCTAGCAAAATAATACCTAGGCGAAGAAGCTTATTTGCAATTAGACCAGCAGAAGATTTAACTCCAGCTCTTCTAGAATCATTATTCAACTTGTATACGTGCAAAGGCAGCTGCAGAGCCATACCAATAAGCAACGCAATAATAAGTGCTCCCAAAAGGCTTAAGCCTGGGAACTGCTTGAGCCAGCTACCAATTAAGGAAGCTAGAAGAGTCAACACTGCTATAAGAGCCATGTTGATGGTGCAGATTTTCTTTTTCCAAGTATCAAAGAAATTAACCATTTGGCTAATTATTCTCCCATAATCGGACAAAAGAGAACAAAAATTCAAAAAAATTTAAACATTTATTTGCATTTCGGCTTGATTACAAGCAACACGCTAAAAATAAAAATCACATAATAAAACATATTCGATAAAAATCTATCGTAGTTTTGTATTAGTTCAATTCATATTGTTCTTAATTAAATCGTGTTGAAAAAAATCATAATTGTGTAATCATTGTATGTAGTTAAAGAGGTAATTATGTGCAATATTAATATTCAAATTAAACGTGTTTATGAATCATTTGATGAACATGATGGCTTGCGAATATTAGTAGATAGATTGTGGCCTAGAGGCATAAGTAAAGAAAAGGCAAATCTTGATTTGTGGTGTAAAGATATTGCTCCATCAAGTGATTTGCGAAAATGGTTTAGTCATAAGCCTGAGCGCTTCAAAGAATTTTCTAATCGTTATGTTGAAGAGCTAGACGAGAATCAAGATTGTGTAAACCAAATAGTAGATATATGTAGAAAAAATAAAAAAGTAACATTTTTATGTGGAGCGAAAGATCCGCGTATAAATCATGCAATTGTGTTAAAAGATTATATTCAAAATGTTTTACAAAATTAAGATTGTAATAAGTAGATTTAATCCATAAGCAAAAGTTTATAAGTATAAACTTTTATTAGTAATAATTAGTTGTGTTTTATCTGTTTTCGACACACCGATTTTCCTTGATATTTCAATGAAAATAACATGTAAATTTGTTATTTTTAAAATTGCCTCGACACTTTATGATTAGTACATTAGAATGTCCACTTGGCTAAGGGGCGGCGGTTGATGGCGACCTCTGCGGAAGCTGCCAAACCTGCGCTCGAGTAGTGCTTGTTTTTTTTTTTAAGCTGGCGCTTGTTTTGGTGGTTGTTTTTCAATCACAAACGTATATATAAACTTGTTTTATGCAAGGAGAAAACGATGAAATCGTTGTTTACATGGCAGCTTCATGGTGACGGAAAAACTTTGAAGCCAGGAGAAGTAGTAGAGCCAGATGAGCGTTTAACTTGGACTCGTACTGCTGGTATTGGCGCTCAGCATGTTATTGCTATGTTTGGCGCAACATTCTTAGTGCCAATTCTTACTGGCTTTGATCCGTCTACTACTTTAATGTTCACGGCTCTTTCCACGGCACTGTTCTTACTTATCAACGCAAATAAGCTTCCTAGTTATTTAGGAAGCTCTTTTGGTCTTATAGCGCCTGTTATGGCTGTAACTGCAGCACATAAGGGCATTGCTGTAGCAAGCTTTGGCATTATGTGCACTGGTTTGCTTCTTGCTTTAATCGGTGTGCTTGTGCATTTTGCAGGAGCAAAGTGGATTGACATTATTATGCCTCCTGTTGTTAACGGTGCAATCGTTGCAATCATCGGCTTTAACTTGGGCCCAGCTGTTTGGGGCAACTTCCAAAAAGCTCCAGACACCGCTTTGGTAACTCTGGTTGCAGTTATGCTTATTGCAGTGATTTTCCGCGGTCTTCTTGGACGATTGAACATCTTGCTTGGTGTTCTTGTTGGCTACGCGTATGCATGCTTCCAAGGTCAAGTTGACTTTAGTAAGATTGAGCAAGCAGCTTGGATTGGCTTCCCTAAGTTCCACACTCCGCAAGTCGACTTCTCTGTTTTGCTTATGTTCTTGCCAGTTGTGCTCGTTCTTATTGCAGAAAACGTTGGTCACGTTAAGTCTGTAGCTCAAATGACTGGCCGCGACTACGATTCCAAGATTGGTACAGCTTTGTTTGCAGACGGCTTAGGCACTGCAATAGCTGGTTGCTTTGGCGGTTGCGGTACTACGACTTATGGCGAAAACATTGGCGTTATGGCTGCAACAAAAGTGTATTCTACTGCCGCTTATTGGTGCGCTGCATTCTTTGCATTCGTGTTAAGCCTTTGCCCAAAGTTTGGTGCAATTGTAAACTCCATTCCAGCAGGCGTTTTGGGTGGTGTAACCACTTTGCTTTACGGCATGATTGGCATGATTGGCGTTCGCATCTGGGTAGAGAACAAGGTGAACTTCGATAAGCCAGTTAACATTATGATTGCTGCAATCGTTATGATTATTGGCATTGCTAACTTCCAATTTGCTGTTTCTGGAATTCAGTTCAATGGTATTGCAATCGGCACTGTTGTTGTGTTGGTTGTTTACCACGTAATGAAAGCAATTGGAAAGCTCACTGGAACAATCGCTAAAGACGATCCAGATGTTGCCTAGCTTAAATGCTTATATGATTTAATTTAATCAAATTAGGCGCGTTCGCTACTTTGCGAGCGCGCTTTTTTGTAATTATTTTTGATTACACAACAAACGCAACAAACACAACAAGTAGATTAGGAATAATTAGTATAGTACTATTAACCTTATGTTGAAAGTCATCATAGAAATAATCATTGGCGTTGCATGGGCTGCTTTTGGCGCGTATATGGCTAGAAAACCTAAAAACACTAAAGTGCATAAGCGTTCTGATTATTCAAGCGATGGAAAGAAAAAGAGCAATCAAAATAATGATTTTGCCGATACTTCGTCCGATACTTCTACGGATGATTCCAGCGATCAAGATGTAGTTATCGAAAGCATTGATGAAGATAATAGCAATGCAAATGTTGTTGCAAATGTTGTTGCTAAAGATGAGTCTAAAGATGAGTCTAAAGATGAGTCTAATAGTAAAAACAAAGACAAGAATTTTTCAAAGTTTACAAAAAAAATAAAAGATTGGGCAGACTATTATACTGACGATGATGACCTCGGTGACATTTTTAGTGATCTATTAGAAGCTAAGAAAAAACTAGAAGACGAAGGCGATTTGCCAAAAAATAGCGATGCTAGCAAAGATAGCGAAAATAGCGAAAGCAATACTAGCAATATTAGCGATAATAGTGAAAGCAATAAAAGCGATAATAAAAGCTCAAATAGTAAGGAGAATAATCGCTATATGAGAATAGATTTTGATGTAAATAAGTTTGTTGGAAAATCAAGAAAATGGCGTTGGATTATTGTTGCAATAGTAGTCGCAATAGCGTTTATATGCTCAATTATTTTTGGTTTTTCTACTTTTATTACAGATTGCATGTGGTATGCGCAACTTGGATTCGAGAGCGTAATCTGGATTCAACTAGCCGCTAAAATCGGCGTTTGGGCTTTGTATGCTCTGCTTATGGCTGCGTTCGGGTATTTGTCTGCATATATTGCGATTAAAAAACGCCCTGGAAGCGAAGATGGCGTATATGTTAAAGAAAAAGGCAATATTTTAGACACTAAAAAGGGAATAAGCTCTAAGCTTGCAATGCATGTTGCAGGAGTTGTGTCTTTGATTGTAGGTGCTGTGTTTGGAATGCAATTCTATAGTCATTGGGTGCAAATTTTGCTTATGTTTAACTACCAATCGTTTGGTATTAAAGATCCACAATTTGGATTTGATAACGGTTTTTACGTGTTTGCTTTGCCAGGATTGCGACTTTTTACAAGAGCGTTTATTGTTCTTCTTGCTGTTTCTTTGCTATTTAGCGTTATAACAAACGCTTTAATGGGAGCTGTAAGGATTACGCTGCCTGTAGGCGGCAAGGGCATTTTTAACATAACTAAAAGTGCAAGGCGCCAAATTTCTGCATGGTTTATGCTCGTTATTATTTTCTGGTCCGTTTTGCAAATATTAGATGTATTTGCGATTGTAAATTTGGATGGTTCTAAGATTACTGGCGGATCTTACACAGATATGAATGCTGGCGTTCCTTCCAGCATTGCAATGGCTGTAATAACACTAATTGTTGGAATTGTTATAACAGCGTGGCTGCTAAAGTCTCATGCTCTTAATGGAAATGTAAAAATCGGTACGCGTTTTGCTGTAGCTGTTAAAGCTTGGCGCACGCCTGCTATAGCTGTTGCGTCTTTAGTCGTATGCGCTATGGTTTTGTCTTTTGCTTGGCCTGCTCTTTTGCAACGTTTTAAGGTAGCACCGAATGCTCAAGAATTAGAAGCCACTTATATTCAGCGAAATATTGATGCAACTAAGTTTGCGTATGGCTTAAATAATGTTAAAAAAGAATCGTATAACGCTACTTCGGAAGGAAAGTCGGGAGCGCTTGCAAAAGAAGCGGAGTCTACTGCACAAATCAGGCTTTTAGATCCTCAAGTAACTTCTCCAACATTCCGCCAATTGCAGCAATCTAAGCAATACTATACTTTTGCAGATACTCTTTCTGTAGATAAGTACGACATTGATGGCGTGAGCCAAGACACGGTTATTGCTGCAAGAGAGCTTGATTTAGCTGGAAACGATAATCGAAATTGGGTTAATGACCACACTGTTTATACGCACGGATATGGCGTTGTTGCAGCTTACGGAAATAAGGTTACTGCAGATGGTCAGCCGCAATTTATGGAATATGGAATTCCAACTCAAGGAAAGCTTACAAAGTTGAAGAAGTATGAGCCGCGTATTTACTTCTCGCCAAACGCTCCAAAGTATTCTATTGTTGGTTCTCCAAAAGGCACTGCTCCTTGGGAATTTGATTATCCAACTGGTTCAAATGGTGCTTTAACAACGTTTAAGGGAAATGGTGGACCAAGAGTAGGAAACTTCTTCTCTAGGTTGTTGCACGCTATTCGTTTTGAGTCAGATCAGATTCTGTTCTCTGATAGAGTTACTTCTGATTCGCAGATTTTGTATGATCGTGATCCTAAGACTCGCGTTTCTAAAGTTGCTCCATACTTGACTTTAGATGGACGCGTTTACCCAGCGGTTGTTGACGGACGAGTTAAGTGGATTGTTGACGGATACACAACGTCCGATTCTTACCCATATTCGCAAATGACTGATTTTGGTCAGGTGACTCAGGATTCTACAACCACAACATCTCGTTCTATTAAAGGCTTAACGAATCAGCGAGCAAACTATATTCGCAATTCAGTTAAAGCTACTGTTGATGCTTACGACGGTTCGGTTGATTTGTATGTTTGGGATAAAAAGGACCCTGTGATTAAGGCTTGGAGATCAATATTCCCAGGTCATTATCACGATATTTCTAAGATTTCTGGCGATTTGATGAGTCATATTCGATACCCAGAAAGCTTGTTTAAAGTGCAAAGGCATTTGCTTGCAAAGTATCATGTTGACAGCGCAAGCCAGTTCTTCTCGGGAGAAGACTTCTGGCAGACTCCAGTAGATCCTACAGAATCTCAAAGTCTTCAGCGAGAAGATATTTTGCAACCTCCATACTATTTGACTTTGCAAACTAGAGGAGCAAACAAACCAGTATTTTCGCTTGTTTCCACATATATTCCTGCTGGAAAAATCACTCGAGAAATCCTAACTGGATTCTTGTCTGTAGATTCCGATGCTGGAAATGTTGCTGGAAAAGTAAGCGAAAATTATGGCAAACTAAGACTTCAAGAGTTACCTAAAGTTTCAAATGTTCCAGGACCTGGTCAAGCTCAAAACAACTTTAATGCTAATGCAAATGTTTCTAAAGAGTTGAATTTGCTTGAATCTGGCTCAACCAAAGTTAAGCGTGGAAACTTGCTTACATTGCCTCTTGGTGGAGGATTGGTTTACGTAGAGCCTGTTTACGTACAATCTAGCGGTTCTACGAGCTACCCATTGCTTAAGAAAGTATTGGTTGCTTTTGGAGATCAAGTTGGATTTGCTGACACTTTGGATGAAGCGTTAAACCAAGTGTTTGGAGGAAACTCCGGCGCAAACGCTGGCGATGCTTCCAATAATTCTGGCTCAAATGAAAATGCCTCCAATAAAAACAATGCAAATAATTCCAATAAGAGCGATGCTAAAAGTAGTGCAAATGCACCTGCAAAATCTAATTCTATTAGTGAAAAAGCTAGGATTGCACTTAAACGAGCAGCTCAAGCGTTGAAGGATTCTGATTCTGCAATGAGATCAGGGAATTGGCAAGCATATGGAAAGGCTCAAAAAGAGCTTAGCGATGCTATTAATGATGCAATGAGTGAAGAAGCTGTTAAGTAGAATTAGAAGACAGTTTTGGAACAATAAAAATTAATGCCGAACATAATCGATTACATTATGCTCGGCATTAATTTTATATATCAGTTTTACAGTTGATTATCTGGATCTTCATCGTCTTCCACAGGACCTAGAAGAAGTTTTTCGGCTGCATTTATAACAAGCATTAGAAGAGCTGTAAGAATTATTATTGCTATAGTTGCTGAAAAAATAAGTGGAGTTCTAAAAGAGTTATATGCGGATTGAAGCCAAATGCCCAAGCCGTTTCTAGCTCCTAAATATTCTGCTGTAGCAGCTGTTCCTAAAACATATGCTGCGCTAATTTTAATTCCTCCAAAAATTTGCCTAGCCGCTACGCGCAACTTAACATGCCACAAAGTCCAAGTAGCATTAGCTCCACAAGTTAATGCAACATCGGTATAAAAACTAGGAACTGCGTCTAATCCTCGAACAGTTTGAACAGCAATAGGAAACATGCTAAAAATCATTACTATTACTATTTTCCCAGACATTTCAAATCCAAACCAAATCAAGAAAATTGGTGCAATGGAAATTAAAGGCATAGTTTGAGCCGCGCACAGTAATGGGAATAAAGCAGACTTAACTAGCTTAGAAACGTGGAAAAATACGCCCAGAAGAATTCCGCATATTATTGCTAATGCAAAGCCAATAACTGTTTCTTGAGTTGTTATTAGTGCAGCAGGCAATAGAGTAGGGAATGATTCAATTGTGTCTTGCGCAATAGAAGTTGGTGCAGGAATAAGATTTGGCGATATCTTATAGTATTGGCAAGCAAATTGCCATAGAATCAGCACAATTGCTATTGATATTACAGTTGGCAGACACTTTGCAAGCGTAGTCTTTAAACGCGATTGCGTCATTTATTTTCAATCCTTTTCTTGAATATTAAAATAGTGACATAAAAATAGCGACTGCTGCCCCAATCGCATAAATTCAGAAATAAGAATAGCACGTGTATTCTATCAGAATCTTATGTTTGTAACATGATTACTAATTTGTCGATTAAATAGTGCATAATCAGAATGTTTCGTGAGTCAATGTGTGGCAAACCTAGTCAAACTCTTAGAGCTTGATAGGGGGCATTGAACGGCGCGGGCTAGGCCCTTGATACCGTTTTCTGCCAAGTCTGTGCTGCATTTCCCAGAAAATGGTAAGTAAAAACAAAGTAGGGAACTCATGAATATGCGTGTTTTAAAGCGTAGTCTTGCGTTTATTCTTTCTGCATTTTGTGCATTATCTCTTTCTGCATGTGGATTTGAGGGTAATAATCAAAACTCGAATCTTCGTAAAGTATCTTTTATGCTTTTTTGGGCACCAGATACTAATCATATTGGTATCTATGTTGCAAAGCATAAAGGTTGGTTTAAGGATGCAGGATTAGATGTAGATATGCTTGCTGTTGCTCCAACTGGTTCTGAACATGCTGTAGATAGTGGTGCAGCTGATTTTGCTCTTACTACATTAACTAATGTTGCTGATACTTCTACAAAGGGAGCTAATCTTGAGCAGGTTATGCAAGTGCAGCAAAAACCAAGTGCTATCTGGTGTGCTCTTGCTAAAAACAATAAGATTCATTCTCCTAAAGATTTTGATGGAAAAACTTATGCGTCTTTTGGTGCTGCAGAAAGTGATGTTGTAATTAACAGAATGATTCAGCATGATGGTGGCAAGGGTAAATTCGATAAAGTTACTGTTGGAACCTCAACTTTCCGTACTCTTGAATCTGGTAAAGCTGATTTTGGCGGATTCTATGGCACTTGGGAAGGTGTTCAAGCAGATATGTTCGGTCCTAAGCTTCGTTGTTTTAGGTCTAGAGATTATGGAGTTCCTGGTCAGCCAGATACGATTGGTGTTATTACTAATAAGCGAACAATTAAACGTGATCCTAAGCTTGTTCGCGCATTCGTTAAAGCTGCAAAGCGTGGGTATGAATACGCGTATTCGCACCCAGATGAAGCATCTGACATTTTGGTTAAAGAAGCGAAAGACGCAAATCTTAATCCAAAATTTGTTAAACGCAGCATGAAACTGATCGTCGATGGGCAGTATTGGGGAAGCCATGCAGATATTAAAAGTGGCAAGTTTGTGTTTGGTACAAGTGATGTTAAAGGTGCTCAAGACTACTTTAACTTCTTAAGCCAAGGAGGAGCTTACACTGATGCAAAAGGTAAAGTAACTCATAAAACTCCTCAAGCTAAAGAATTATCCACCGACGAATTCTTAAAGTAGTTTTTGCTAAAGTTTTAAACAATAACCGCATTATTTAAACAATGACCGTCTTATTGGTAGAATAGTGCGCAGTATATGAGGGCGTATCGAGAATCTACGTATTTAAGTAGTATTCCAATCGGTACGCCCATTTCGTTGTTGAGTTTATGAGTTGGAGTGTGCGCTATGGCATCGGATTTTTGGCTGATTGTAGGACTTGGAAATCCTGGATCGAAGTATGAAGGTACACGTCATAATATGGGATTTATGGTTGCAGACGTGCTAAGTGAGCGTTGGTCAATATCTTTTTCCGACCATAAGGGCTTGTCAAAATTAGGCAAGGGAGTAATGAATTTAGACGGTATGTCGGCGAAGTTTTTCCTCGCTAAGCCGCTCACATTTATGAACGATTCTGGTGCTGCTGTTTCGTCAATAAGCTCGTATTATCAGATTGAAACTGACCATATTGTGATTATTCATGACGATATGGATTTGGATTTTGGTCGTATTAAAGTAAAATCTGGCGGTTCTGCTGGAGGCCATAATGGTATTCGTTCTATTGATCGCAGCCTTGGAACTCCGCAATATGCTCGTGTGAGAATGGGTGTGGGGCACGCTCAACGCGGAGCGCGCGCTCATGATAATACTGTTAATTGGGTTTTGGGCGGTTTTGCTGGTGCGCAAAAATCTGAACTTCCTAATTTTTTGGCAGATGGTGCTGATGCAGTAGAAAGTGTGATCTTCCGCGGGCTTAGCGCCACTCAGGAGCATTTCAATGGCAAATAAATCTGATTTTTTTGCTAACAATATGTCAGATTCTAAAGATTTTATAAATTCTAACGTTTCTTTTGAAAATATACTTAAAGATATTTTAGATAAAAATGAAGCGTTTAAATCTTTAGTTTCTAACGTGCTAGATTTTCCGAATCCGCTTACTGTAGCATCTCCTTTAGGTTCTAGACCTGCTATAGCAGCTGCAATATCAAAGAGTAGTCCTGTTGTTCTAATTACTCCATCAGGTAGAGATGCTAGTGACGCTGTTTCTTCAATACGCGATTGGTATGATGGAGATCCTCAGGATATTGCCGAACTCGAGGCTTGGGAGACTCTTCCTCATGAGCGTCTTTCTCCTAGAGCAGACACTGTGGCAAGTAGAATGTCGGTTTTTAGAAGATTAAAACATCCTCAAAGTGGCAAAAATAGAATGTTTAGCCCAATTCGTGTGCTTGTTATGCCAGTTCGTTCTATTATTCAGCCAGTTGTTGAAAATATTTCAGACGTGGAGCCTCTTGTTTTTGAATGTGGTAAAGAAGTTCCTATAGATTCTGCTGTAAAACGTCTTGTTGAAAACTCATATAATCGCGTTGAGTTGGTTATGAATCGTGGAGAATTTGCGGTTAGAGGTGGAATAATAGATGTTTTTTCTCCAACGATGAATCATCCTGTTAGAATCGAATTTTTTGGAGACGAAATCGACACGATTAAGCAGTTTCATGCATCTGATCAACGCACATACGGTGAGAATATTAATAGTATTTGGGCTACTGCTTGTAGAGAATTACAGCTTACAAAAGATATTCAAAATCGTGCAAAATCTTTGATTGGTAAAATTCAAAATGCTGACGACATGTTGGAATCCATATCGAATGCAATACCAGTAGAGGGTATGGAGTCGTTGCTTCCAGCATTAGTTGACAAAATGGAACCAGTAGAAAATCTGCTTCCAAAAAATTCTATAATATTGATTTCTGACCCAGAAAAATGTAGGCGCGCAGCTCAAGATTTAAGTAGAACTGCTAATGAATTTTTGGCAGCAAGCTGGCATGTAGCTGCATCTGGTAGAGGAGCAGGTGCTCCAATCACATTCGATCAGGCGAGTTTTCTTGATTTTGATGAAACTTTAGCAAGCTTAGAAAATAAGAATCATCAGGTAATAAATTTAACGAGTTTTGGATCTGATAAGTCGCCAGCAACCGTAGATATTAAAGAATCTAGCGAAAATAAAATTGTAAAAAATAGCCGTCTAGAATTGAGCATTAAATCTCCTCAAGAATTTAGAGGAGACAATGAAAAGATTTCTAGTGGAATATCTGGTCTTATAGCAAACGGATTTAAAGTTTACATAATTGCATCCGCATATGGAACCTTATCTAGACTAAGTCGCGCAATACAATCAACTGGAATTTTTGATTTTGTACCGATTCAATCGCAAATAGTGGACGGATTCATAGATGAACAAAGTAAAATCTCTATTCTTACAGAAAGAGATTTGACTGGAAAAACATCTTCTGCAAGCGCGCTTAAAACTCCTAGGAGAAGACGAAAATCAATAGACCTTCTAGATCTTAAACCAGGCGATTTTGTTGTTCACGATCAGCATGGAATTGGCAAATTTATAGGCATGAGGCAGCGAAATATAAAAACCTCAAGTGGAGAAGCTACTCGTGAATACTTGGAAATTGAATACGCGCCAAGTAAACGTAATGCGCCTGCCGACAAGCTTTTTATTCCAACCGATCAACTCGACTTGGTTAGCAAATATATTGGGGCTGAAATTCCAAAGTTAAACAAGCTTGGAGGATCAGATTGGGCTGCTACAAAGGCAAAAGCTAAAAAGCATGTTCAAGAAGTTGCAGAAGATTTAATCAAATTATATTCAGCCAGAGCATCTACTAAAGGTTTTGCCTTCAGCTCTGACACTCCGTGGCAAAAAGAGCTGGAAGATGCGTTTCCGTATCAAGAAACGCCAGATCAGCTTACTACTATTGACGAAGTTAAACAAGATATGCAGAAGCCAATTCCAATGGATAGGTTGATTTGCGGAGATGTTGGGTTTGGTAAAACGGAGATTGCTGTTCGAGCTGCATTTAAAGCTGTTCAAGACGGTAAACAAGTAGTTGTTCTAGCGCCAACCACTCTTTTGGTTCAGCAGCATTACGAGACTTTCACTAACCGTTTTTCTGGCTTTCCTGTAACAGTTGCCGCAATGAGCAGATTCCAGAGTGCAAAAGAAATAGATGCTACAATGCAAGGAATAGAATCTGGGCAAGTAGATGTTGTTGTTGGAACTCATAAACTTTTAAATCCAAATATAAAATTTAAAGATTTAGGATTAGTGATTATAGACGAAGAACAACGTTTTGGTGTTGAGCACAAGGAGACTTTGAAAGCTCTGCGAACAAATGTAGATGTGCTTAGCCTTTCTGCAACGCCTATTCCTAGAACGCTTGAAATGGCTGTTACGGGTATTCGTGAAATGTCTACGCTTGCTACGCCTCCAGAAGATCGTTTACCAGTCTTGACTTATGTTGGAGCATATGAAGATGCACAAGTTGCAGCCTGTGTGAAACGTGAATTATTGCGTGGAGGACAGGTATTTTACGTGCATAATCGAGTAGAAGATATTAGTAAAATTGCCTCTAATATTCAAAAACTTGTGCCAGATGCTCGAGTGGCGATTGCGCACGGAAAAATGGGTGAGAAGCAACTTGACACTATTATTCGTGATTTTTGGCATAGGGATATTGACGTTCTTGTTTGTACTACGATTATTGAAACAGGATTAGATATTTCTAATGCAAATACGCTTATTGTAGATCACGCTGACAGATTCGGCTTAAGCCAGCTTCATCAATTACGAGGACGAGTTGGCAGAGGTCGTGAGCGCGCATACGCATACTTTTTGTACGATCCTACTAAGCCTATGACTCAGCAGGCTCACGACAGGCTTGCAACAATCGCTCAATATACTGCTCTTGGCTCTGGTTTTGATGTTGCTATGAAGGATTTGGAATTGCGCGGAACTGGCAATTTGCTTGGCGATGCTCAGAGTGGGCATATTGAAGGAGTCGGATTCGATTTATATGTTCGGATGGTATCTGAAGCTGTTGAAAAATATAAGGAACCAGATCATAAAGAGTCCATATCTGTTTCTATTGATTTGCCAATAGAAGCCTCAATTCCAGTATCTTATATTGATTCAGATAAATTACGTTTGGAAGCTTATAGGAAGCTTGCTGAAGCTCAGAATGATGAAGACTTAAAAGAGATTTTCAATGAGTTAAGCGATAGATATGGGAATCCTCCTAAATCCTTACAAACATTATTTGATGTTGCAAGATTGCGTTTTAAAGCTAAACAAATGGGTGTTAATCAAATAAGCATGCAAGGTAAAACTGTGCGCGTTATTGGCGTAGATCCAGCTCAATCTGTTTGGATGCGTTTGAGTAGGATCTACAAGGGAGCACAGTTTAAGCCTGTAACCCACACAATGATTTTTCCATCTCCTTTTGCGTCTGTTCTAGGAGATTCGTCGTCTATGAGTGAAAAAGAGATAGTCGAATGGACTAAACAACTTTTAGAAGACATTGATTGGTAAAAATTAATCGGTGAGTTTTAAATAGTAGACATGTCACTTTAAAGCAAGTCTTAAATCATCTTCAATAGAAACATGATTTGTAGGTCTTCCTTGCGAATCAACACTGCTTCTATCGATATTCCATTGCCTTGATATTACGCCATTTTGAAGCATTAGAATACGATCTGATAATCTTACAGCTTCCGCAATATCGTGAGTAACCATTATTGTGCTCCAGCCGTTTTGTGTTCTTAGCTTAGCTAGAAGATCTTGCATGTCTAGTCTTGTTAAAGCATCTAATGCGCCGAAAGGTTCGTCTAAAAGCAATAGCTCTGGGTTTCTTACTAATGCTCTAGCTAAAGAAACGCGTTGAGCTTGACCGCCAGAAAGTTGAGAAGGCCATTTATCGGCGTATTCTTCTAATTGCATTTTGCTAAGAGCATTATTTGCAAGTTTTTTAAGATTGTTTTTACCGTCCGAAAGACCAAAAACAACATTTTCACCAATTTTTAGCCATGGGATTAATCTTGCATCTTGGAATCCTATAGCCTGCATATCTGTAACGTTTATACTGCCGCTTGTAGGTTTTAGTAAACCAGATATTACTTTAAGAAGCGTTGTTTTTCCGCAACCTGATCTGCCAATAAGCGAGACAAACTCGCCTTGCTTAATGTTTAAATTAATATCTTTCAAAACCTTATAAGTGTCGTCAAACGCTACTTCGATATGTGTTAAAGAAACACAGTAGGAATTGTTGCCATTATCAGCATTATTTCCATTGTTTTGAATGTTCATATTAACTCCTACTGTGTTTTTATTTTGAAAATTATTTATCGTATTTTAAAGGTTTAGGTTATTTGCTGCAATCCATTACGGAATCATCCAAGTTTGTTGGAGCTTGCTTAATTAAACCATATTTTACGTATTCTTTTGCCTGAACCTTCATCATTTCTAAGCCTTTCTTATCGATTGGCTTAATTGTTGGATTATCGAATTTTTCAATCTGCTTAATGATTGTATCGCTTGCTCCAAGTTGCTTATAAGCATTCCCGATAACATTCTTTTCTTTATGCGACTTATTAGCTTCGCGAACAAGAGCGTTATACATTTTTTTAACGAGTTCAGGATGTTTCTTAGCAAATTTTCTAGAAACAATGTGAATGGTAACATTCATGTTGCCATACTTTTTAGCGTTAACAAGTAATTTTGACCCAGGGGTTGTCATCGCTGCAGCAAGATTCTGATCGAATGAGGAAATTGCATCAATCTGTCCAGATGTAAATGCTGCTTGGAAGTTCTTAGGGCTCATCTCTACTTTATGCACTTTAGAAACGTCTAAGCCGCTTTTATCGAATGCGCGGTGAAGCATGTAATCGCCAGTATCACCGTTGTGAATGATAGCAACTTTCTTTCCATATAAGTCTTTTAGTGTTTTTACGCCGCTTTTTGCGGATGCAACGATTCCTTGAGAATCACCATTGTAATATTCGAGCGCAAATGCAACCCAAGGTTGACCTTCTGCAATCAAATCAATAAATCGTCCAGTTCCAGTAGTTGTTGCATCAGCGCTTCCGCTCATAACTGCGGTAAGACCATCAACTGGAGTGTATGGTCCAGTATAGGTGACTTTTGCTTTTCCAAATTCTTCTTGAAGGAATTTTTCATTTTTTAACGTTGTCAAATAGTTTGCTGTAGAAAGATAAGCAACCCTCATTATTCCCGTATCTTTGCTAGAAGATTGGGAGTTATTTGCAGGTTTTTGAGCTCCGCCGCAAGATGCGAGAGCGATAGTTGCGCAAAAAGCGCATATTGCCGCAATAGAGCGTTTGCTAGCAATTTGTATTTTGAAATTAGCCATGATTTGGCTCCTTTATCTTTATTTTGTGTTTTTCTTATTTGGTTTATTTGGTTGTTGGTTAAATTTTGTTGATTAAATTTTTATAAAAATTGACTTATTTTTAAAAGTATCGTTAAAAGTATCTTTAAGATTCACAGAGGATTTTATAAATTCTTTATTTACGTGAATTTCTAAAATCAACTCTTTGTTAAGATTCTCTATTTACTCTGCGTTCTGGCATAAGCCAATATTCGAATATGTTTGCAGTAACTTCTGATCCAAGTCCTGCAATCGCATATAGAATAATACATGCCATCATTTGATCTGGTCTAAAGAATTGTTGAGCTCTAGAAAGAATATATCCAATTCCTATTGAAGAATTAACTGTTTCACAAGTAACTAACGCAACCCATGCTACGGAAATTGAAAATCGCAATCCTGTCATAAAGTTAGCTAATGTTCCTCGCATAAAAATTGTTGTAAAAACAGTAGATTTTTTAACGTTATAAGCTTTTGCAAGTTCTATTAGTTTAGGGTCAATGTTCCTTACTCCATCTCGAATATTTACATACATTGGCCCAAAAACACCAAGCGCTATAAGCATTATTTTCATCATTTCGTCCACGCCGAGAAAAATGATCAATAAAGGTGCTAATGCTGGGAATGGTATGGATCTAAGCATGTGACTTGGTTTATTTATTACTGATTCTCCTACTTTGCTTCCGCCAGAAATTATTCCAGATGGCAAAGCAAAAGCAATTCCTAAAAGAAGACCAGCTACAACTCTAAATATGCTTATTGCAAGAGACGGTAGTAATATTCCTTCGTTGTTTAAGTCAACAAATGCTTTTATTACCTCGCTTGGAGATGGCAAAGCGCGATTTTCGACGGGAGTTAAGGTTATTAAAAACCATAAAAAAAGAATCGCTATAGTAGAAAGCCAAGCTTTTAAGGAAGTAAAAGCTTTACGATGCAGTTTTGCAATCGCGCTAAAAAGGTTATTCATAACGACATTCCCTTCGATAGTTTTAGCTATATCAGGTTCGACGGGTATGATCTCAGCAATTACAATTAAATAACTGCACCCCGTGTCAGTTTGTTATTATCGTATAAAGGCATGGACAAATCGCGAAACGCTTAGATCATATAGTCTTATATGCTTGACGACTTACATTATGAAATAACGTCCATAAAACGCATTAATCTTAAATATGTTACACAACCAACAAAATGAATAAGGAGTAGTTGTGGCAGCTATTGAAAGCGTATATGCACGCGAAATTCTGGATTCTCGTGGAAATCCTACCGTTCAGGTTTATTTGGAGACCGAAGATGGTGCTCAGGGCATTGGCTTAGTGCCTTCTGGTGCTTCGACTGGTGAGGCTGAGGCTTGGGAGCGTCGTGATGGCGACAAGTCCCGTTATCAGGGCAAGGGTACTTTGGAAGCAGTTAAGGCTGTTAATGAAGTAATTGCTCCAAAGGTTATTGGCATGGATGCCTCTGACCAGCGTGCTCTTGATGAAACTATGGTTGAGCTTGATGGTACTCCAAACAAGGGTAAGCTTGGCGCAAACGCTATTCTTGGCGTTTCTCTTGCTGCTCTTTATGCAGCTGCTGAGTCTGCAGAGCTTCCATTGTATCGTTACATCGGCGGAACTAACGGACATATTCTTCCAGTTCCAAACATGAACATTATGAACGGTGGCGCTCACGCTGATTTTGCAACTGATATTCAGGAATACATGATTTCTCCATACGGTTTCGCAACTTACAGCGATGCTTTGCGCGCTGGTGTTGAGGTTTATCACACCTTAAAGAACGTTTTGAAGAAGGAAGGCTTGGCTACTGGTCTTGGTGACGAAGGTGGCTTCGCTCCAAAGATGAAGTCTAACGAGGATTCCTTGAAGTACATCATGGATGCAATCGAAGCTGCAGGTTACGAGCCAGGCAAGCAGATTGGTATTTCTCTTGACGTTGCTTCTTCTGAGTTCTACAACAAGGAAACTGGTAAGTATCGTTTCGATGGCGAAGAGCGCGAATCTGCTTACATGCTTGATTACTACGAGAAGCTTATCAACGAGTATCCAATCGTTTCCATCGAAGATCCATTCCAGGAAGAAGGATGGGATGATTGGGCAGCAATCACCAAGCGTCTTGGTGATCGTTTGCAGTTCGTTGGCGATGACTTGCTCGTCACCAATCCAAAGCGTTTGGCTAAGGGTATTGAACTTGGAGCAGCTAACTCCTTGCTCGTAAAGTTGAACCAGATTGGTTCCGTTACCGAAACCCTCGACGCTATTGAGCTTGCAACCAAGAATGGCTTTACTTCTATGGTTTCTCACCGCTCTGGTGAAACCCCAGATACCACCATTTCTGATCTTGCTGTTGCTAAGAACACTGGTCAGATTAAGACTGGTGCTCCTGCTCGTGGTGAGCGTATCGCTAAGTACAACCGCTTGCTTGAGATTGAGGAAGAGCTTGGCTCTACCGCTCAGTACGCTGGTTACAGCGCATTCAAGGCTTGCAAGAAGTATATGAAGTAATATACTAGGGCTTTTATAAGTTCTTCATAAGACTTGTTTAAGCTTTTTAAGCTTTGAGCTGAAGTTTATTTTCGGTCAGTCGCAATAAAATGTGGCTGACCGTTTTTGTATATTTTCAATGATTTCTTAAAATTTTAAAAAAATTTTTCTAAAATTACTTTCATTATCTCCAAAATAGTGCTATTTTTATGAAAAACTAAAAACAGAAGGAGATGTTTCATATGAGAAAAGTCGCTGTTATAGGCATGGGTAATGTTGGTGCTGCAGTAGCCCATCAGCTCATTATTGGTGGTCACGTTGACGATTTGTATCTTTATGATTCAAATGAAGCAAAAGTTAAGGCTGATGCTCTTGATTTTGAAGATTCAATGGATAATGTACCTTTTAACGTTAATATCACAGTAAACGACTATGAAGCATTAAAAGACGTAGAAGTAATCGTAAGCGCCTTGGGTCATATAAAACTTTTGGATGTTCATCATCCAGATCGTTTTGCGGAGCTTAAGTATAACCGTAACGAGGTCGCAGAAGTTGGTGCAAAAATTAAAGCTTCTGGATTCCATGGCGTTTTGATCGATATCACTAATCCTTGTGATGCTATTTGCCAGCTCTACAAGGAAGCTACTGGACTCCCATACGAAAGAGTTATTGGTACTGGCACTCTTCTTGATTCTGCTCGTTTGCATCGTGCTGTAGGAAAGTTCTTCGGAGTTCATCCTAAGGCAGTTAAAGGTTATAGTTTAGGCGAGCACGGCGATTCACAGTTCGTTGCATGGTCTACGGTAAAAGTGTTAGAGCAGCCAATTACTGATCTTGCTGAGGAAAAGAACATTGACTTGGATGCTGTTGATGATGAAACTCGCGAAGGCGGTTTCACTGTGTTCTATGGAAAGAAATATACCAACTACGGTATTGCTGCAGCAGCTGTTCGTTTAGTGAATGCTGTAATGACGGATTCTAGAGAACAGATGCCTGTATCCAATTATCGTGAAGAATATCATTCTTATCTTTCTTATCCAGCGATTGTTGGTCGAGATGGCATTGTTGAGCAGTGCAAGCTCGATTTGACTGAAGAAGAGTTGCAAAAGTTGCAGCATTCTGCAGATACGATTTTAAGCAAAGCTCAAATGGAATAGTTGGAAATCTAAGTTTTAAAAGAATTTTGAGTATGATTTTGTGACCAGCTCCTATATGGATAGCTGGTCACAATTTTTGTATTTTAGCGTGTATTTTGTTCATATTGTGTAATAATGATTTTTTAGGATAAAAGTAAATATAAGGTGTATTTACACGTCGAATATTTAAAGTAACTTAGAAGTATGGTTTTGAGAAATCGCCGCACGGCAACAAGTACAGTTGATGAATCAAATCAGCCAAAGAAAAAAAGGCTGTTTTCTGGTTCGTTCGTATTTGTTTTTATGATAGTAGTGGCGTTTCTTTGTTCTATAGAATTTGTTTCAACAATTCGAAATTATGCGTTAAGCTTGGCTGAGTTACACGCTTTGCAAAGAGATGAGTCTGCTCTAAAAGACAAAAAACAGGAGTTGGATAATAATATTGATCGCTGGAAAGATAAAGCGTATGTTACCGCACAAGCTAGGGATAGGTTAGGATTCATATTCCCTGGAGAACAAGCTGTTAGAGTTGAACACCCAGAAGCTGTTACAGGAGTTGTACCAGAATCATTTAATAAAGATGAATCACAGTATGAAGAAAGAAAAGCTCTTCCTTGGTATAGTGATTTGTTCTATTCTCTTCATAAAGCAGATAAGCCAGATGATATGAGTATGAAATCTCAAGACGATGACGTTAACGATTCTAATAAGGATAAGACTTCTAAGCATAATAAAATGGATAAAAGTCGCCAGCAAAATAAACATCGGGAAAATAAAGAGCCAAAATCTACAGATAAGAAACAGAGTAATACAAGTAGACAGTAGTAAGAAAATATTAAAGTACTTTATTTTAAAATCATGCAAATGCATAGGGGAGTTAAAAACATGGATTTGAATATACAATCCTTAGTAGATAGTTTGTTGGAAAACCCTGCAAGTGATGCAGATAGGGATATTGTTAAACGTCAATTGGGAAGATTCCCTAGGGGCATGGTTGCAGTTGGAGCTAGATGCGCTTGCGGACGTCCTCTTGCTGTTATTACAAGACCATGCTTAGAAGATGGAACTCCTTTTCCAACTACATGCTACTTAACAAGTCCAGAAGCTGTTAAAGCAGCTTCGCATCTTGAAGCACAAGGTTTTATGAAGGAATGCAACAATTTATTGAATAATGACAATGATGTTGCAAAAAAATATGAGCAGGCACATAAATACTATTTAGAGTTTCGTCACGAATTAGCTATTCGATTGGAAGATAGTGAAGAGCATATTAAAGATATGAGTGCTGGGGGTATGCCTGTTCGTGTTAAGTGTTTGCATGCCTTGCTTGCGCAAAGTCTTGTAATGGGTAAGGGTGTGAATCCTATTGGCGATATGGTGTTAAGCAAGGTAAAAAATGAATTTGACCCTAATATTTGTAAATGCACTACTCCTTGGAGTGATGATGCTAATGAAATTGAAACTGAGAAATTATTGAATGCAAAATCTTTGAACACCAATACAATCGTTGGAACTAATAAATCGGTTTGCGTAGCAGCAATTGACTGTGGCACGAATTCGATTAGATTAAAAATTGCAAAAGTTAATGCTAATGGTATGCGCGATGTTGTTCCTAGAATGCTTAGAGTTGTAAGACTTGGTCAGGGAATTGACGAAACGCATATGTTTGCTGAAGATGCTTTGCAGAGAGTTAAGTCTGCTGCCAAAGAATTTGCAAAAGTACTTAGTGAACACAAAATAGATGCTATTCGTTTTGTAGCAACATCTGCAACTAGGGATGCGCTAAATAGAGACATTTTTGAACAGATGATGTTTGATGAGCTTGGCGTACGCCCTGAAGTTATTAGCGGAACAGAAGAAGCTGCTTTGAGCTTTTTGGGAGCAACAAGTGTGGTTTCTAGAAAAGATTTGCAAGCCCCTTATGTTGTTGTAGATTTAGGTGGTGGGTCTACTGAGATTGTTCTTGGTGGAGATGGTGTGAATATTGCAGAAGATAAAGTAGATTCCGCGTATTCAATGAATATTGGTTCCGTTAGAATGACTGAGAGACACTTGCATACAGACCCTCCAACAGAAGAAGAAATTTCTTGCGCTATAAAAGATATTGACAAGAATATAGACGAAGCTTTTAAGCATGTTAACGCTGGTAAAGCTCGCACGATTATTGGTGTTTCTGGCACTGTTACAACTATGGCAGCCCTTGCTATTGGATTAAAACATTATGACCATAAGGCTGTTGATGGAGTAAAAATCGCGTTGGATCAGGCGTATACAGTTAATGACAGGTTCTTGCATATGACAAGAGAACGTAGACGTACTTATGCCACTATTCATCCTGGAAGAATTGATGTTGTTGGTGGAGGTGCAGTTGTGTTGAGTCGTGTGCTTGAACGACTTGCAAAAGCGGCGTATGAAGACCATGGTGGTGTTCTAGATACTTTTGTTGCTAGTGAGCATGGTTTACTAGATGGAATCACGTTAGATTTGGGTCGTAGAATTCTCGCCACACGCTGAGTTGTTTTTAATAGTATTATATGGCATAATAATTGTCTGTTGCCTCCGTGGCGGAATTGGCATACGCATCAGACTTAAAATCTGACGCCCTTACGGGCTTGTGGGTTCGAGTCCCACCAGAGGCACAAATATTACGCTGCGAATTTATTTTTTACGTATTTGGTGTTAATTTTTTGTTGCAATTCGTAAAAATTTTGGTTTAATTAATCTCTTTTCTATAAAAATATTTGTTTACAGTCTTGCGTTAATCGAGAATCGTACTAATCTATACCATTAATTGCAATAAAAGCAATAATAAAAATACAAGTAATATCGCAAATTAGGAAAAGAGACATAATGGCTGATTTAGAGGTTGCTCCAGACTTTAAAAATGCCTATGATTCTTACGATCATAGTGATTCTGCTCTGTTGAACAAACTGGCTGGCAATTTTACTGTTTTGCCTAACGATAATCCTGTTTCGGATGCAAAGCGAGCAGAGCTGATTGATAAGCCTGCTTTTGGTCAGATTTTCTCCGACAATATGGTTCATATGTCTTGGACCAAGGGAGAAGGCTGGTCGGATAGACGTGTTGAGCCTTATGGGCCATTAAAAATGGATCCAGGTGCTTCTGTGTTGCATTATGCCCAAGAATGCTTTGAAGGTTTAAAAGCATACAAGCGAACTGATGGATCCATCTGGCTTTTCCGTCCAGATATTAATGCGGCACGATTCCAGAATTCTGCGAAGCGTTTGTATTTGCCAGATCTTTCTATCGACGATTTTATTGGATCTGTTGCAGCCTTAGTTAAGCGAGATAAAGAGTGGGTTCCAAGCCGACGCGAATATACTCTTTATATGCGTCCGTTCATGTTTGCTTCCGAGCCGTTCCTAGGTGTGCGAGAAGCTCATGAGGTTGAATATTGTGTTATTGCTTCTCCGTCAGGACCATATTTTAAAGGTGGCTTGAAGCCAGTTAGTATTTGGGTTGAAGATCAGTGGTTCCGCACTGGTCCTGGTGGTACTGGTTTTGCTAAGTGTGGTGGAAATTATGCGGCTTCCTTGCTCGGTGAATACAAGGGTATTGAACACGGTTGCGAACAGGTTTGCTTCGTTGATGCAGCAACTAAGACCTATTTGGAAGAGCTTGGTGGAATGAACGTGTTTGTTTTGCACAAGGATGGTCATTTGGAAACTCCATCTCTTACTGGTAGCATTCTTCCAGGTGTTACACGTCGTTCTATTATTCAGCTTGCAGAAGAAGCGGGTCATAAGGTTGTTGAAACTATGATTCCACTTCAGGGATTGCTTGACGGTATTCGCTCTGGTGAGGTCACTGAAGTCTTTGCCTGCGGAACTGCTGCGATTATTACGCCTATTGGTCGCTTTAAGTCAGATGACTTCGATCTTAAGGTTGCTGATGGTGGAGTTGGTGAGTTGACTCAGGCTTTGCGTGATGAATTGCTTGGTATTCAGCTTGGAGATGTTGAAGATACTCACAACTGGATGTGGAAGGTGTGCGACTAGTTAAAAGCTGTTTAAGAGCTATTTAAAAGTCGTTTTAAATCCGTTAGAGTTTTTAGTATTTGGCGCGTCATTTTTTATATCTTATAAAAGGTGGCGCGCTAATTGTATGCTTAATTGGTTATAGGCTTATTAGGCGGATTTTGTTTTTTAAGTGTTTAACTAACCTTGGAAAGGAAATATTGTGGAAGGGGCTTTAGGAGATAACATTTTCTTCCTTGTTGTTGAATACATTGCTATGGGTTGCTGCGGAATGGTTGGCGGAATGTGGGCTATTCGCAAGAATTATGATATCTTTGCAATAATCACAACGTCATGGCTTACAGCATTGGGTGGCGGAATTGTTAGAGACGTTCTGCTTGGAGCTTTGCCGCCAGTTGGAATTGCAGATAGGGGATTTGTTTTTACTGGTCTTGCTTCGGGTGTTATTGTTGCTTTCGCTCATCTAGAAATTGATGAGTGGAAATGGCTTATGTTAACTCTTGACGCTTTAGCATTGGGGCTTTTTGCTGTAAATGGTACCGCTAAAGGCTTGGATTTTCACATGTCTGGAATGGCGTCTGTGTTTTTAGGCATGGCTACAGCTCTTGGTGGTGGATTAATTCGAGATATGGTTTTGAATCAAGTTCCTGTAATTGTTCGAGATAAGCATTGGTATGCGCTTCCTGCTGCAGTTGGGTGTGTTTTGACGGTATTTGTTGTAAAAGCACAACGTGCAGGATGTTTTGACGTTATTACAGAGATGATTTTAGATACTCTTATTGTTGTGCTAGTAGTTGCGATGCGATTAATGTCTGTAAAGTTTGATTTAACGCTTTTTGGTGCAATGAACCGCAAATCGCCAATAAAAATAAGTAAATATCGCAGACATAATGCATATAGTCGTAAAATTTCCGATAAAGCCATAAAAAATACAGAAAAAAATAATCAAAATAAATAGAAAATATAGTCTAATCTGAATAAATATCGGTTAGTGTCTAGAGTTTGTCTTTGCCTATCTCAATAATGAAACACATCGACCAGAGGTCGCGCTCAACAAGAGTAGCAATCATTAGCCAGAAAGAGGCGTTAAGTGATTTGCAAAAGGGGAGAGCGCCGAAGTTTGTAGGTTATTCTTTCTAGCTTACAAGCTGGGACTTGGCTTAATAAGCCAAGGACTGTCGCAGCAATTTTGGCAATTTGCTGCGGAGTGCTATCGACATGCATACTGTTGCCTGTTTACCTCTGTTTGAATATTGTCAAAAGGAGGAAACAATGAATAACAACAGTTCATCAACTACTGAATCTCAAACCGTTCATCGCGGTCTAAAAACACGCCATATTTCCATGATTGCTTTGGGTGGAAGCATCGGAACAGGCTTATTTGTAGCTAGTGGCGCAACAATCCACATGGCAGGCCCAGGGGGAGCGCTTTTAGCGTATGCTGCAATCGGCATAATGGTTTATTTTCTTATGACATCTCTAGGAGAGATGGCAACATATATGCCAATTAGCGGGTCTTTTGCATCTTATTCTGGAAAGTTTATTGATCCAGCTTTAGGATTTGCAATGGGTTGGAATTATTGGTTTAACTGGGCAATCACGGTTGCTGTAGATATAAGCACTGCAGCAATCGTTTTGCAATATTGGCTTCCTAATGTGCCAATATGGGTGTTTTCGCTAACAGTTCTTGTTATTATTCTTTTGATTAATATTCTTACTGTTAAGTGCTTTGGAGAAACCGAGTATTGGCTTTCGATTATTAAAGTTGTAACAGTTATTATATTCCTTGCTATTGGTTTGCTTACGATTGTTGGAATTTTAGGCGGAAAAGCACCATTGTTAAGCAACTTTACTCATAAGAATGCTCCATTTGCTGGCGGAATCCCGGCTGTTTTAGGCGCGTTTGCTATTGCTGGATTCTCGTTCCAGGGAACAGAGCTTATTGGCATTACAGCAGGTGAATCTGCAACACCAGATAAGAGCATTCCAAAGGCTGTAAAGCAAGTGTTCTGGCGTATTGTTTTGTTCTACATTCTTGCAATCTTTGTAATCGCATGCATCATTCCATACACAAGCCCAAGTTTGCTTGGATCGGAAGCTAGCGATATCTCTATAAGCCCATTCACTCTTGTGTTCCAGCGCGCAGGATTGGCGATTGCAGCAACAATCATGAATGCAGTTGTGCTTACATCTGTTATTTCGGCAGCAAACTCTGGAATGTATGCTTCTACTAGAATGCTTTACGCCCTCGCAAAAGATAATCACGCTCCAAAGATGTTTGGAAACGTAGATAGAAGAGGCGTTCCAATGCAATCTTTGGTTGCAACGTTTGTTGTAGCTCTTTTAACATTCTTGATGAGTATTTTTGGAACTCAAATTTACATGTTCTTAGTTGCTGCAAGTGGTTTGACTGGATTTATTGCATGGGCAGGAATCGCAGCTGCGCACTACAGGTTCCGCAAAGCGTATATTGCTCAAGGAAAGTCTTTGGACGATCTTGTTTATAAAGCTAAGTGGTATCCATTCGGTCCTATTGTGGCTCTTGTATTGTGCATTTTGGTTATTGTTGGCCAAGATCTTGAATCATTCCACACGCTTAATTGGCAAGCGATTGGCATAACTTATATGTCTGTGCCGCTGTTCATTGTGCTTTATGTTGGATACAAGATTAAGTATCACACTAAAGTTATTCCGTTAGATCAAGTTGATTTAACAAAGTGATTAGAATATAAAAAATGCGCTCAGTGATTTGCTGAGCGCATTTTTTTATTGATTAACAGAGTTTAGTTAGTAGTGTTTGCGTCTTGAGCAGGTGGCTGAGTAGTAGTAGAAGGATGATCCGTGCCGCCGTTTGCACCGCCATTATTTGCTGGGTTTGGCGTTGGGTTTGGCGTTGGCTGAACTGGTGGGTTTGGAGCAGGAGGTTGGTTGTTGTTTCCTCCTTCTCCGCCATCATTATTTTTATCGTTATTTTTCTTTTCCTCTTCAGCTTTCCTCCTAGCCTGTTCTTCTAGCTGCTTCTGTAGGTTTTCGTAAGCATCCCTAATTCGCTTTCTTCTTTCTAATTCTAAACGTCTCTTTTCTGCATCAGACTTTGCCTTTGCTTTAGCTTTAGCAGCTTGTTCGTCAGCTTGACGCTTTGCTTCTTCAATCTTTTTCTGCATGGCGTTATCTGCTTGAACTTTTTCTTCTTGAGTAGGAGGAATATTTTGAATAATAATATTCGGCTTACGCTTTACCTTAGGAGCTATACGAATAACAGGAGCAGTGATCTTCTGCAGTTCCTTCTGACTTTCTTCAGCCTTCTGCTTTTCCTGTGCATTAGCTGTAGTATCTGTAGATGCTGCAGAAAGCTTATCGATCATTGCAGAAGTCACTCCACGAATACGCTGAGCATTGTCAGAATACCATTGAGTTGCAGCTATAGCTTGAGCTCCCTGAGAGCCTAACTCTTCTGGAGAATTAGCATTGCATACAACTGTTTCTGGCAAACGCTGCTTCAAAAGCTTAGCAAGTAATTTGCCATTTTCTGAGTTATCTTGAGCAAAAGAGATAAGAAGAGAATTTTTAGTAAGTTTTTTCCATGACTGGCTTGCTTTGCTAACTTGTGCAACCTTAATTTCGCACTGTTTTCTAGCTTCTTTCATACGAGATGAGTGCTGAATGCTCCAGCAAATACCACCAACGCCTAATACTAAAGCTAATACAATGACGCCAGCAATGAGAATTATCATCTTCTTTTTATGGCCATTATTTGTGGCTTCGGAGATGTTTTCTAACATGTATCATCCTCTGTTTTTATCAATCTTCGCCAAGAATTGCTTTTTGCAAAACAACACTTATAGTTTACGCCAAACTAAGTACGTGACCCTTGTAGTTTGTAGCATTTTTGATGGTTTGCAGGACAAGCAATATTACTTGCGATTCATTAGAATACTTCAAATAAATTCAAAACAAAAAACCACCAGGTTCGCTGGTGGTTTTCTTGGCTCCTGCGGCTGGGCTTGAACCAGCGACCATTCG
Organism: Gardnerella sp. c11Ua_71; assembly: GCF_055818025.1. Lineage (NCBI taxonomy): Bacteria > Bacillati > Actinomycetota > Actinomycetes > Bifidobacteriales > Bifidobacteriaceae > Gardnerella > Gardnerella sp. c11Ua_71. The sequence continues at coordinate 181,005 of NZ_JARFVR010000004.1, forward strand.
ATTAACAGTCGAACGCTCTGCCAACTGAGCTACGCAGGAATATCCTCTGTGCTTGGCTGTGTGCCGTGCACAAGACATTTATATTACACGGAATTTTATGATATGCAAATATAGCGTGTTTGGGCGTGTCGAAAACTCGTAATCGTTGGAATATCAACGATTTGCATGCTTTAACCACATTGATAAAAAAGTGTTCCTAAAAAAAGAATTTTGTGAAAAACTTTCAAATATAAGCAAAAACCTTTAAATAATGCAGATTTTCGCTGTTGAAGCATAAAACAAATTTGATTTATGAAAGGAGAAAAATAAAATATCATGAGAAAAATATTTGATTTAAAAATGATTAAGCCCAGAATCTTAAAAGTCAAAAAATTTATATTAAAACAAAAATCACAGTTTGTTAGAATACTGATTTTTATGATTCTGGTTGTAATCATGTTGATTATTCATAGTTGCATAAATCCTACAATAAACAAAAGTATTGAGTATGAATATTTGCAATCGAATCAAACTGATTATAGTGTGTCTTCATTTGACTCTGGTTGCATAGAAAAATCTTTTGTAGGTAAAAATCAAAAAATAGTCGCGAATACAGTTAGTCAGGCTTCAACAGCTTCAACACTAAAAGAAACTACAAATTGTAAATCAAGGATGGTATGGCCAGTAAAAAATGTAAATATTATTAAAGATTTTGATGCTCCAGCAAAACCATGGCTCGCGGGTCATAGAGGAGTAGACTTGCAAGCAGAGGAAGGAACTGAGCTATACGCTCCTTCAGACGGAATAATAAATTTTGCTGGACTAGTTGCTGGAAAATCTGTTGTAACAATCAAACATGGAGTTTTATCTTCTACATTTGAGCCAGCATATACAGATTTACCAGTTGGAACAGTTGTTAGAAAAGGTCAATTTTTTGGTTACGTAACAGTTGGATCAGATCATTGCGACAATTTGTGTATTCAATGGGGGTTAAAACGAAGAAACAGGACTTATGCAAATCCGAGGAAAATGGTAGCGAAAAAACGAATAATTTTAAAACCCAAAGAAGATACAAAAGAAGAAAAAAATAGTCTGTAAAATGTGTGTCGTATAGTGTAATAAGAGTCTTGGGCTTAAGACATTGACCTAAGATTATTACATAAGATTTTCTTAAACATATTAGGGAGCGAATATGCAAAAGTATTCTCGTAATCTCGATGAGAAAATTGATTACAATGCAAACATTTTTTCGCTTCTTGAAAGTCGCGTAGAACGTAAGCCAAACGATTCATTGGTTGAGTATGTAGGACGCGACGGGGAATGGAATTCCTACAGTGCTAAAGACTTTAAAGATTTGGTTATATCAGTAGCAAAAGGATTCATAGCACACGGTGTGATGCCGGGAGATACCATATCGATAATAGCGCATACTTCATGGCAGTGGACTGTACTTGATATGGCAATAATGTCTATAGGCGCGTTAACAGTGCCAATTTATGAAACAAGTTCTGCAGTGCAAATAGAAAATATTATTAACGATTCTAGAGTAAGCATGATTTTTGTTGAAGATGAAAATATGCGTGAAACTGTGGAAATATCAAAGAAGTCATGTCCAAGCCTTAACGATGTCTATGTATTAAGCAGAGACGCAATAGATGCGCTAATTGAGTATGGAAAAACAGTTACAGACTCAGAGTTTTATGAAAGAGAAAAAGCTGTTAAAGGCGATGATCTAGCTACAATCGTTTACACATCTGGATCTACAGGAGACCCGAAAGGTATAGAACTTTCGCACGGAAATTTTGTGTTTATAGCGAAATCTGGAATGCTTTCCATGCCAGATATAGCATTAAAAGGCAAACCAAGACTTCTTTTATTCCTTCCTTTAGCACATGTATTTGCAAGATTTATGCAGTTCTTCTGTTTTGCGGGAAATGTAACACTTGGATTGTCAAGCAACCTTAAAACAATACTAAGTGATTTTAAAAGTTTTAAACCAACTTTCATACTTGGTGTACCTAGAATATTTGAAAAAATCTACAATGCTGCCTCTCAAAAAGCTGGTAGAGGAGTAAAAGGATTTATATTTGCTCAAAGCGTAAAAGTGGCAAAAGAATGGTCAAAAGCTCAACAATCGGGGAGAATGATTTCGCCAATGCTGGCTATAAGCCACTCCTTATGTAAAAAGCTCGTTTACAACTCAATTTTGCAAGTTTTTGGAGGAGACGTTGAATATGGTGTTTCAGGAGGAGCGCCATTAGACAAATCGATTTCGCATTTCTTCAATGGCATGGGATTGCCAATTCTCGAAGGGTACGGAATGACAGAAACATGTGCTCCGTCAATGGTAAATCCAACGAAAGGCTATAAAATCGGAACAGTTGGTTTGCCAGTACAGGGAGTGTCTGTAGCAATAGATGATGAGGGAGAGCTTTGTATTAAAAGTCCCGCTGTTTGCAAAGGATATCATAATCATCCAGAGATAACTGAAAAACAAATAGTAAATGGATGGTTGCATACAGGAGACTTCGGATCTTTAGATTCCGACGGTTTTGTAAAAATTACTGGTCGCAAAAAAGATCTGATAATAACAGCTGGCGGGAAAAACGTTTCACCTAGCATACTCGAAGCATCAGTTATGACTTCTTCAATTATTTCTCAATGCGTTGTTATTGGAGACAGAAAACCTTTTATCTCTGCTATTATTGCGTTAGATCTTGCAGAAGTGAATTCTTGGCTGAAATCTCGAGGAGCAAGCCCAGTGCGCTCGCTGGAAGAGGCAAGAAAAAATTCAATCGTCATAAGTTCCGTAGAACAAAGCATAGTTAAAGCAAATTCTAATGTTTCTAGAGCAGAGTCAATCAGAAAATTTGAGATTGTTCCAGATGCTTTTACTCAAGAAAATGGTTTAGTTACACCAAGTCTTAAAGCAAAGCGCAATGCTGTTATAGAACGTTATAACGATCTTATCGAAAATAAGATTTACGCTCCAAGACCAAGAAAATAACGTACTTTACAGTCCTGCATCTGCAAGAGTTACGTATCCAGGGTCAATCAAAAGAGCTTTAAGATTAGTTGCGCTTACAGCGAGAATTGGTTCTGTTATTACAGGTATATCTTTTTCTGATCCACTGTTATTTACAAAAATAGAAATATCTTCGAGTTGAGATAATTTTCCATTAACATTTAGAGAACTACATTCTTGAGCAACATCAGTAGAGATTTTCTGAATGTTTTCGATAGAAGTCATCCATTGCTTTCCATTTACAAGATTTGGTAAGGCATCTTTGTAAGCGCCGTAGCCAGTAATAACAGGCCATTTTGAGTCATTTAACAATTCATTCACTGAATCTTTAAGCTCAGAATCTTCAGTATTTTTATTCTCTTTATTGGATTCAGATGAATTCAAATCATTATTTTTTGTGCTAGATTTTTGTGACTCATTATTTTTCGCAGTAGAAGCAGGCGTTGGAACCTTTTTCTTAGTCAAATTTCGTTTTCCTATAAAGCTTCCGATTATATCTGGAAGAGTAAAGGAAGGGTTAATATCTGCAGAGCTTCCCTTATATCCAAGGTCTTCAAGAGCTTTTTCCACTTGCATAACAACTTGATCATCTAAAGCAATAATGCCATCTACGTGTTTTGTGGAAGTTGTTCCGTTATCATTCTTTATTACTAATCTCGAATTAAGTTCTGCCTTAACAGAGTCAGAATTATCTGCGTCGAAAGCAGCATTTTCCCAGTCATTCTCTGTTGAATCCTTACTAAGTTTTCCAGAAGGTGAAATCATTAATCCAGATGCGAAATAAGGTTTTAGAATTTTCCAGATTCCAGCAAAAGCAAGTCGCGCGAATTCATCATCAAATTCTTGAATTTTGGAACTTGAATTATCAGAATCTGAATTACCATGAGTATTTACTCCAAAATGCATATGAACATTTTGTTTTTGATTGTGGCAAGGCAAAAGTACTTCTACGCTTTTTGGATTATCTTTAGAAGCCTGATTTAATGCTAATTTTTGCACAAGAGTATACGCTTGAATTTCTCCAATGCTCTGAGCAGAAGAAAGTTTGAAGAATGCATCTGGCTTAAAATCTCTAGTAAGCCTAGATAACATAACGACATGCATGCCAGCTTTTTTAGCCAAATCTAATGACGATGTAAGTCTATTTTCTGCTTCCTCTTGTGATTTTAGATCTTCTTCTTTTAGTTGTTCTTTAGGTGTTGTGGGTTGAGTTACGTAATCACCATAATTATTATTACCGTTTTTATTACTCCAAGGAGCAACAACAATAGTCGTATTAGAAAGTTGCTTTTTTACGATGCTATGGATATCTCTGATACTTGTTTTCTTGTTTTTATTTTTAGAAGAATTTTTTGTTTTTAAAGATGTAATCATGCTTACAACGTAATCTTGAATATCTTGACTTTGATCGTATAAGCTGCTGGACGATTTAGTAGTAATAGAATTTTCTGAAAATCCTTGCTTTTTTAACGATTTTACTATTTCTGGAACAAGATTATCCCATGTACTTAATGGAGTTTTTCTACTTAAATTTAGACCATCAGAAGGCGTAAAAACTATAACGTTGCCGTGATTCACTTGAGGCTTTGCGCTAGGCGATGCGTTTTTTGCATTGCTCGATCCGCATGCGCAAATCGCAAGAAGCATTGTGCTAGATACTACAAGAGCAATAGTTTTGCGCAAAATATGCTTATGCGTGCGAATCATAGTAGTTAAGGCCTTTCGTAAATTTTAGTTTTGTGCTTACTTTTATATTAGTTTCTATTAAATTATCTAATGCAAATTTAGCGATTAAGCAAATCCAAGCACATATCTCGGTATTCGCTAACGTAGCCTCCACTAAAGAAGACACAATGTCCAGCAATAGGGTAGAGTTGCCAAATTGTCATGCGATTTTCAAAACCAGATTTTAATGGATGAACAGATTGATAGCCATCTAAAATCTGCTTAAAATAGCTAATCCCAAACAGTTGCAGCATTGCTAAGTCTTCCTCACGATGGCCGCCGTGAGCTGCAGGATCAATTAAAACAGCTTCTGTGTGTTCGCCATCTTCGCTTTTAGTCCAAAGCACATTTCCACTCCACAAGTCTCCATGGACTCGCGCTGGTTTATCTTCAGCTGCTTTTCCCAGCAAATCTGGCAGAGCATCAATAACTTTATTTGTAAGATCTAAATCGCTTTTTGTAAGGCTTCCTCTAGAAATACCAAGATTTACCATTGGTAAAAGTCTGCCTTCTGCCAAATAGTCAATAACATTACTCCAAGTGCCACAATCCATTTTTACAGGGTCGCTTAATGGTCCAAAATAGCATGTGCCATCATAATCTGCAGGTGGCTCCCCAAAATATTTCGCACCGAAATCGTGCATATGCGCCAAAGATGCTCCAAATTCAAACGATGCTAAAGGAGTAGGGCTTGTAGTTTCAATGCGTTCAATGTTTAAGTAGTCTTTTCCCCAATCAAAAACTTTAGCTACTTTAGGCCCGCCATAGTCGTAAGCTTCTCGAAGCCAATTAAGGCCACGACCTTCGCATTCAAAGAATCGTTCTGGTGCGTATGATCTACTCTTTTTATACACGTTATTACTCATAGCAACCTTCTTAATGTAGTAGCATATGCGGCTTATAGTTACACACTTAATAAATATTTTATGAATAAACTAAATTATTCCTATCATCACTATTCTAATGAAGTATTAGCACAATGAGCGATGCTGCGTTTAATTTGCAATAAGATTAGTACAATACTTACGCCAAGTAGGATGTGTCCGATACCTGCTAAACCAGTTATGGAAAAATCTATAGATGGACTGAGATGTAGACGCATTACTTGTGCAATTCCACGAGTAATCATCATTACTGCTGTTAGGTTGAGTCCAATATGATAAGTTATTAAGATTCTCGTAGTTTTTTCGTTACTAAAACTGAAGTTTTTCTCAAATAGTATGAGTAACAGAAAAACAACCATTCCAAGCATAAAGTAGTGTGTGTGAACTATAGCAAGCACAGTCTTTTCATGGAAAGCATTAAATTTTGTAAATTCGCGATAAAAGACGCCGCCAATCATGGCAAAGACAGCATACAACAAAGACGTATTAATATAACGTTTCATAACATGGTTCATAGTAACTTCCTTACGTAGAGTGATAGTCAAATATTTCTTAGTAATGTTGATGTTGTTACAAGTGTTTGTAAGCGCTATTGCATAGTATGAGTGTTTTTGTAACGCGGACATGCAGTTTTAGCAAAATGATACCCAAAAAGCAATCCTGCTAGAGTAAGAGCAGAACCTAATCCCGTATAAAATACGGCTATAAATTGTTCTGGAGCTATATTTGTTGCACGAAGAACAATTCCAAAAGTCATCATAAAAGCCATGATTATAAAAGATTTAACGTCAAAGAATTTAAGGAAAAATTGCTTGTTTTCTTTGTATGCGTTAATCCTAGCAGTATGTTTTTTAACAAGTTTTCCGAAAATAAACACTTGGAATATTGCAAAAACAGCTAAAGATAAAGCGAAATTAATAGGAGATAAAAAGTTTGAGTAAGCAATAATACCAATCCTAAGAATGTTGAATCCGGCAAAACACCATACAATGCATGCGATTAATAAAAGTGTGTTCTTTGATACCTTCATAACTAACCTCGTTAAATCACATTATTCTTAATAAAATCTTATGTTGAACGTTTAAAACAATTGTAGTAATGATTTTCATGAAAAACGCTAAATAAGAGTATTTTGTGAATTGTGCATTAAAACTTTCAAAAAACACAATAAAATATGGATAAAAGTTGTAAAAAGTGTTGCAAATTGACGATATGAGTCGCTATAGTGCTTGTTTATGGAAGACAACGATCAACAGTATTCAACAGCTGACAATAAAGCTACTATTGCTGAGCCAGCTTTTCGTTACAATGCGCAGCTCGCACAAGATATTGAGCAGCGCTGGCAAAAGACTTGGGACGAGCAAGGCACGTTCTGGGCTGCTAATGTTAAGGGCGATTTGAAGGATGGCGAAGGCAGATTGGCTTGTGGCCGTCCTTCTTTCTTTGCAATGGACATGTTCCCTTATCCTTCTGGAAAGGGCTTACATGTTGGACATCCTCTTGGATATTTGGCAACGGATGTTGTGAGCCGATATCACCGTATGAAGGGTGAGAATGTTCTTCACGCGATGGGCTACGACGCTTTTGGACTTCCTGCAGAACAATATGCTGTTCAAACAGGTCAGCATCCTCGCATTACTACTGAGGCAAATATTGCAAATATGCGCAGGCAGTTGCATCGCATGGGATTGAGCTTTGACGATCGTAGATCTTTTGCAACTATTGATACAAACTACGTTCGTTGGACTCAATGGATTTTCTCGAAGCTTTATGACGCTTGGTATGACCCTGATTTTGTACGCAAAGATGGCGGTAAAGGTTCTGCTCGACCAATTGCTGAGTTAGTTGATGAGTTTAAGAGCGCAAAGCGCGAAATTCCTGGTTTTGCTGACAAAAAGTGGGAAGAGCTCAATAAAGTAGAGCAAGCGGATGTGTTGAATGACTTCCGCATTGCTTACATTTCTAAGTCTCCTGTAAATTGGTGTCCAGGATTGGGAACTGTGCTTGCAAACGAGGAAGTTACTGCAGAAGGTAAATCTGAGCGCGGAAACTTCCCAGTATTCCAGCGCAATCTTCGTCAGTGGTCCATGCGAATTACAGCTTATGCTCATCGCTTGGTTGAAGATTTGGATACTATTGATTGGCCAGAAAAAGTTAAGCTTATGCAGCGAAACTGGATTGGCGAATCTCACGGTGCTTCCGTGCATTTTGAAGTTGAATGTGCAGATGGTGAAACGCGCGATTTGGAAGTATACACTACTCGTCCAGATACGCTTTTTGGTACAACTTTTGCTGTTGTTTCTGTAGATCACCCGATTCTTGAGCACGTTCCAGAAGCGTGGGAAGCTAGCGTTCCAGAAAGCTGGAAGGGTGGCTACGCAAGCCTTAAGGAAGGATTGGCAGAGTATCAGGCTCAAGCTCGCGCTAAAACCGCTAAAGATCGTACGGAAGACGCTGGTGCAAAAACTGGTTTGTTTGCTGGTCTTTACGCAATTAATCCTGTAACTGGAGCAAAACTTCCGCTGTTTGTTGCAGATTATGTGCTTATGGGTTATGGAACGGGCGCAATTATGGCAGTTCCTGGCGGTGACCAGCGCGATTATGATTTTGCTAAAGCTTTCGGCTTGTCTGTAATTTACACTGTTAAGCCTTTGCCTGATTCTGTCGAAAAGCTAGAAGATTATGATGGCAAAGCTCCGTTTGTTTCTCACGATGGAATTGTTATTAACTCTTCTGTGGAGCATACTTATAAGCTCGGTGACGCTTTGTCTATTAACGGTTTGCGCGTAGATGAAGCTATTAAAAAAGTGACGACTTGGCTTGAAGCAGCAGGCGTAGGCGTTGGTAAGGTTTCTTACAGACTTCGCGATTGGCTGTTCTCTAGGCAGCGCTACTGGGGTGAGCCATTCCCAATCGTTTATGATGAGGATGGTGTTGCTCACCTTGTGCCGGATAGTGAGCTTCCAATTGCATTGCCAGACGTTCCAGATTATCAGCCAAAAACTTACGCTCCAGACGACGCAAATTCTGAGCCTGAAGCACCTTTGAGCCGAAACGAGGATTGGGTTAAAGTTCAGCTTGATCTTGGTGACGGTGTAAAAACCTACTATCGCGACACCAACACTATGCCAAACTGGGCTGGTTCATGCTGGTATTACATGCGTTACTTGGATCCAAACGACGCTGAGCATATGGTTGACAGCGACGAATACGACTATTGGATGGGTACGAATCGACCAGGCAAGGAACATGTTTCTGGAGGCGTTGACCTTTATGTTGGAGGCGTAGAGCATGCAGTTTTGCACTTGCTTTACTCGCGCTTCTGGCATAAGGCGCTTTACGACTTGGGTTACGTTGATTCTGCTGAGCCTTTCCATCGCTTGTTTAACCAGGGTATGATTCAGGCTTACGCTTACACGGATGAGCGCGGGCAGTACGTGCCAGCTGATGAGGTTGAGGAAGGCGCTAATAACGGCGCTGGTGAGCCAACATTTACTTGGCACGGCGAAACCGTGAATCGCGAGTTTGGAAAGATGGGTAAGAGCCTAAAGAATATTGTGACTCCAGACTACATGTACGAAAACTACGGTGCAGACACGTTCCGTTTGTATGAAATGAGCATGGGTCCACTTTCTGAGTCTCGCCCATGGAATACGCGTAACGTTGTTGGAGGCATGCGATTCTTGCAACGCTTGTGGCGTAACGTTGTAAACGAAGAAACTGGCGCTTGCGTAGTAACAGAAGATGCTTTGGACGAAAAGACGCTAAAGCTTCTTAACAACACGATTGCAGAAGTAACTGTAGAAATGGAAGCAATGCGTCCAAACACTGCGATTGCTAAGCTGATTGTGTTGAATAATCACTTAACGTCTCTGCCTCACGTGCCTCGCGCAGCAGTTGAGCCGCTTGTTCTTATGCTTTCTCCAATTGCACCGCATATTTGTGAAGAAATGTGGAGCAAGCTTGGACATACTAAGTCGATTGCTCACGCAGATTGGCCAGTTGAAGATTCCCGCTACGTTGGTGCGGATACTGTTACAGCTGTTGTGCAAATCAAGGGCAAGGTTCGCGCAAAGCTTGAAGTTGACCCGAATATTGATGCTAGTGAGCTTGAAAAGCTTGCTTTAGAGGCCGTAGCTGATCGCTTGGGTGGAAAGAAGCTGCGCAAGGTGATCGTGAAAGCACCAAAGATTGTGTCTATTGTGCCAGATGAAAGCTGAAACTCAATGTTTTCTAGGCAAAATAGCCTTTAACCACATTGGTTAATTTTACTTGAAAGATGCTTATCTTCATTTAATAGTGGAGGTAAGCATCTTTTTTTTTTATTTAACAATCAAAAATAAATAGTCTGAAACGAAGGAGGTGGTTAAAATGAACAAAAACAATAGTAACGTTCTAGAAAGATTGGCAGCTATTGATGCTTTAAATAATAATTATGAAAATTCAAATTATTTGCAAAATACTTTGAATGATGATTCTAAAAATCGCATATTGGCACAAGAGAAAAACAATTCTATAGATTATCAGCTTGCTGATTTTTGCATAAGCTCAAAAGATTCTGCTTCAAATATTGATAATCTTAATAAACGAAATAATTTTGAAACAAGAAATCTCGTTAGATTACGAATAAAACCAGTACATGCTTTGTCTATTATGCTAATTCTCGTAGTATTCTTAGCATCAAGTTTAACCATGCTCATATGTCAATCTAGAACTTATAACAAGATTTATTCTTATCAAGCACAGCGAGAATCTAAAGTTAAATCTTTAAGTAAAAAATTTGAATCAAATAATAAAGATGATGATGAATATAGCAATGATTTTAAAGAGGATTCTAAAAAAGACTTACATACAAATGAGACTAAAGATTTAACTGTTAAAAATAAAAATGAAGATTTTAGTGATAGCACGCACAAAATTAATGAAAATGATATAAGCAAAAATAATAGTGTCAACAAAGATAAAAGCGGTTGCATAAATATAAACACAGCAGGGTTGGAAGAATTACAAACTCTAAAAAGTATAGGGCCAAAAATGGCTCAAAGAATATTAGATATGCGTAAAAAGTTGCGTGTTTTTAAGCGGGTTGAAGATCTTATGCAAGTTAAAGGAATTGGGCAAAAGACTTTTTTAAAACTTAAATCAGCAATCTGCATTAAGTAAATTTATGTTATTTTTAAGGTTGGAAAATGAAAGAATTATATTGGGATCTTGAAAATGGAAACAAAGATTTTAGGCTTGTTCCTATTGCATTTAGCGTATGGTTTGGTTGCTTATTCGCTCGATTTATAGTTGATTCACAACAAGATTTTTTCTGTATGATAATCGCAATATTATCATTTGCTCTTTTGTGCTTTTATACTATTTTTTCAATGGGGAATTGCATTTTTACGTGCCGCTTAAAGAATACAACTGATTACAAAAGTCGCATAAAATCAAAGTTTTATGAGTTAATTAAAAAATTAAAAATAATAGGATACAAGCATGCTTTTTTAACAAGTTTTTGTACGTTTCTAGCAGCTTTTATAATGTGTTCAATTATTCTAAACATAGAACATATGGACCCTGTTTTTAATGCTATTAAAGATCTAAAGCAAAGTGATACAGAATATAAATTTAATAGAAAAAACGATGTTCAATCCATCAGATTGCTTATGGATATAACGTCTCCTCCAAGAGTATCGCAATCCTTTAAGTGGGATTGCGTATTAAACGTGAATGTAAAACAGATTGAAATTATGGATAAAGAAAAAGTTATTAGTAGGAGTAAAAGCTTTGTGTCTGCTAAACTTTACGCTTTTAATCCAGATTGCAAAATAATGGACTACGGATACAAGATAAGTAGTTTTGGAAAAATTTCGATTTCAAAATTTGACTCTCATGCGATAGACATTCAAGTTCCTAAAGCAAACAAAACAGATAAAACGAAATTATATAAAGTAGAAGTTATTGAAAAAGCTAATCTTTTTAAGAGATTACTAAATACATTGTGGAAAGAATTTTACAATGTGACTAGTTCTTTAGATGAACAGGGTCAAATGCTTGTTCCTGGTCTTACTGTAGGACTTTTGGGACAAGAGCATTTAAGTGATGTAGAAGATTTACGAAAAGTTAGTATCGATAGCACTTATGCGAATACTATGAAACAAAGATTCAAAATAGCTGGAATAATGCACCTTATGGCGGTTTCTGGAGGACATTTTTTGCTTTTATCTTGCGTTATTCGTAAGACATGTGCTTTTTTGCTTTTGCCAAGAGTAGTGAGCGCAATATTTGAAGCTTGTGGTCATATTCTTTTATCGTGTATTGTGTATCCGTCGGCATCTGTTCTTAGAGCGCTTATAATGGGTTTAATTTCTGCCGGGGCATTAATGTTTTCTAGACAATACCAGTCTGCTAGTGCTTTAAGTATAACTGTTATAAGTGTTCTTTTTATTTGTCCAAAATATGCATGGGATTATTCGTTTGCTCTTTCTGTTTGCGCAACTTTTGGAATAATTGTTTGTGGAATGTCTTTAAGAAGAATCTTTTTAAGATATATGCCGTCTAGTCTTGCAAGCGCATTAAGCATAACGTTGTGTGCACAGTGTTTTACGCTTCCTGTACAAATATTAATGCAACCGCAAGTATCTTTTATATCTGTTATAGCGAATTTAATTGTTGCACCTTTTGTTGATTTTGCAACAATATTTGGTCTGCTTTCGCTTATATGCGCTAATTGGAGTTATTCTATTTCTCTGATTTTTGCCACAATTTCATCTTTTGGAACAAACATTATGGCAAATTGTGCATGGTATTTGGGAGATTTACAAATTGGAACAATACCTTGGGTTAATGGATCTTTAGGTGCGTGGCTAATTGCGTTTGCTGAATTCGCTATCTTTTTATTAGTACTTATCATAAATAAATATTTTAGAAAAAGTGAATCATATAATAGTTTAAGGATATTTTTACAAGTTAAGTCAAATCGTTTTAAGCAGCTTATAAATGATTCAACAAAACTTTTTGAATGATTAAGTGTTTTAAGTTTTATATAGTTTGTACAATTAATAGGCGTGCAAAATTAAGCGGATTAAATAAAAACAAGGATAATCCCATTAGTTAAATCGTGAGAATATAAATATTCTTAAGGAGTACGTATGCAAGCGTTAAAAAAATTTGCGCCATTTACAGTTGTAGTTGGCGGTGATGCGTATTTAAATGATCTAAACGCGCGCGACTTAAAAACTCGCATATTAGGCTCCTACCCAGATGCAGATGTTATAAATTTAGACGCATTAAATGCCGATAAATATGCTTTTATAACTGCTACAGGACCATCACTTTTTTCTAGCGGAACAATTGTTGTTATTAACAATCTTGAACAAGCTAATGAAGATTTAGTTGAAGCGATAATAGAGTTTTGTACTAGAGAATCTAAATCTAATAACAATGATTGCTGGGTTATTGCGCGCCACGAAGGAGGTGTTAAAGGAAAGTCAATTGTTACAAAACTTGAAAAAGCTGGAGCAAGTAAAATAACTGTACCAGATCTTAAAAAAGATGATGCAAGATTGAATTTTGTGCTAAGTCTTTTTGAAAGGCAAAATCGTAGTATAGAGCCTGCAGCAGCTGGACGCATAACAGAAGTCTTAGGCGGGAAAACCGACCAGTTGGCGGCTCTTTGTTCTCAATTGTGCTTTGATTTTGAAGATAACCCAATCACACTAAAAATAGTTGACCAATATTTAATATCGGATCCGCAAGTAACTGGATTTTTTGTAGCAGATAAAGCTGCAGAAGGTAACTATGCTCAAGCTATTCTTGCATCAAGAAGAGCGATTTTACAAGGCGTTGATGCTATAGCATTGATTGGGGCTTTGGCTGCAAAAATGCGAATAATTACAAAGGCTATAGCTGTTAAAAACGGGGAAATTTCTAATGCTCAAGCAAAAGTTAACCCTTGGGCGTTAAAAATGGCTATGAGGGATTTAGGTGGATGGAATGATGATGGGATTCGTAAGTGTTTTAAATGTTTAGCGTGGGCAGATGAGCAATGCAAAGGCGGAACAAGTGATGCTGATTACGCTTTAGAAAAATGCATTAGCATGATTGCTTGTCGTGGGCGTTAATGTGAAAATTTTAAAAGCATAAAGTGTTAAAACATAGAGCGTTAAAAGTCTAATATGAAAGTGTGTAATTTTGGAAAATCATAATATCAAAAAGCTAGTAATTCCAACTGATTCGTGTATGCGAGATCTTGGAAAAACTATTGCAAAAATAGTGCATGAGACAGATGTTATTTTGCTTTCTGGTCCACTTGGTGCTGGAAAAACAACGTTCGCGCAAGGTTTTGGACAGGGCTTGGGAATAAAAGATCCGATAGTTTCCCCGACTTTTACTATTGCTAGAGAGCTAAAAGGCACATTTTCTGATGGAAAAGTTGCGAATCTTATTCATGTAGATGCTTATAGGCTTGGTGGAAAAGATTATGCTCCAGGGCAAGACACTGTTTCTAGGCTTTTAGATGAGCTTGAATCTTTAGGTTTAGATGAAGCATTGGAAGAACCAGGAGAGGGAACTGTTGTGCTTATGGAGTGGGGAGAACAGATGGCTGGTGTTCTTGCTGATGTTCGTCTTGAAATTCATATTGATAGACCGATTGATAAAGAAAAGTCAAATGAGTTTACAAGTGAAGGCAAGCGCGTTGTAACGCTTGTTCCAGTCGGAGGAGACTGGTGCGATCGCTTAAAAATTCTTGATTAAGAGTAAGCTAAATTGGTTGGTTAATTTAAGGAACAAAAATGAGCAATACGCTGATTATAGATACGTCATATGGTTCAACAGTTGGAGTTGTAGGTTATAAGCCAATAGTGGAAACGGATTCGCGTACACATGTTGAAAAGTTGCAAGTAAACATTGATTTTGCAGTAAAAAATGCTGATCTAGAGCTTAATCAAATAGACGAGATTGTAGTTGGAGTAGGCCCTGCTCCTTTTACAGGTTTAAGAGCTGGGTTGGTTGCAGCTAAGGCGATTGCTTTTGCGAATAACGCAAAGATTCTAGGATGCAACAGTTTGCTTCCACAAAGTTTAATGATTCGTTCTGGCGCTTTTGAAGAATCGCTTAAAGATGGCGTTATCTCTAATAGTGAAATAGTCGAAAATAATGAATCTTGCGTAGCTAAACACACGTATGTTCTTTCGTTAAATGACGCTAGAAGACGCCAAGTTTATATGAGTTTATATGACGATAGTGGTTGTGCAGTAATAGAAATGGACATTGATTATCCTGCAAATATTGTTGAAAGAGTAAATCAATATTTTGAATCAAATAATATTTGCGATTATTGCGTTTGCGTTGCAGGCCATGGTGCTAAAAAATACGCTGAAGATTGGAAGAAAATCGGGAATATATGCTTAATTACAGAGGCGAGTGCTCTTGATTTAGGCGTAAAAGGATTAGAGATATTTAAGCTGTGCGCAAGTCAAAAAGACGTTATTGAACCGCTTTATTTAAGAAGACCAGACGTATCTGTTCCAAACCCGTTGAAGCACGTTTTGGGATCTGGCTCTGCTACAAAAGTGGCGGAAAAATAGGATTCAAGCGAAGTACACATATGATTGTAGACATAACTCGCTCAAAATATCCAGCTTGTGCATCAAATAGTCAAAGCTGCGCAATAGAGAAAATTGATTATGCAAAATATGAAGCAATAGTTTCTCAAATTGCAAAAATCGAAGCAGACTTGTTTGGACCAGGATGCTGGAACAAGAACATGATTTTGCAAGAGTTACAAGCACCAATGCGCGCGTATTATGCAGATGTTGATCTAAACACAAATACGGTAGCTGGGTATGCGGGATTTTGGTTTGATGGCGACGACGCTCAAATAATGACAATAGGTGTTGCAAAAGAATATCAAAAGCGAGGAATTGCAAGCAATCTTCTAAAAACTATGATTGAAAATGCAAAATCAATAGGCGCAAAACGAATGCTTTTAGAAGTTAGGGTAAATAACAATCCAGCGCTAAAACTGTATGAAAAATTCGGTTTTACAAAAATGGGATTAAGAAAAAGATACTATATGCCAGAAGGAATAGACGCGTATACAATGTGCGCACAAATAGACGACTTAGACGACTTAGACGACTTAGACGATTTAGAAAATTTAGAAGAATCTAGCGAAGCTTATAACAGCGCTAAAAGTGAGGATAATAATGAGCGAAACAATGAATAAAACAAGCGAGCCAATAGTTTTAGGCATTGAATCAACTTGCGATGAAACGGCAGCCGCAATCGTTAAAGGAAGAACATTAGTTTCTAACGTTGTAGCATCCTCAATGCAAGAACACGCACGCTACGGTGGTGTTATACCAGAAATCGCATCACGCGCGCATGCAGAAGCATTCGTGCCAGTGGTATCAAAAGCATTAGCAGATGCAAATATGGATTTAAGCGATATTGACGCTATAGCAGTAAGTGCAGGTCCGGGATTAGCAGGATGCTTAGCTGTTGGAGTTTCGGGAGCTAAAGCACTAGCAAGTGCAGCAAAAAAGCCGATTTATGGAATAAACCACGTTATTGGACACATTGCAGTAACACAATTGCAATTTGGCGATGTACCTAAAGACGTTCTAGCGCTTATAGTTTCGGGAGGTCACACTTCTCTTTTGCATGTTAATAACATTGCGCGCAGTATAGATGTTGTTGGAACAACATTAGACGATGCAGCTGGCGAGTGCTTTGATAAAGTAGCTAGATTGCTAGGATTCCCTTATCCAGGAGGTCCGCATATTGACAGGCACGGGCGCCTTGGGGATCCAAATACGTTGAAGGTTCCGCAAGGACTTACGCAAGGTCGTTCTGGCAAAGAGCATCCTTACGACTTTAGTTTTTCGGGTGTCAAAACAGCTGTTGCGCGTTGGGTGGAAGCTCGCCAAGCACAAGGCTTAGAAATACCAGTGGACGATGTTTGCGCATCTTTAGCAAACTCTGTTGCAGATGTTCTTTCTCGTAAAGCTATGATGGGCTGCGAGCAATACGGTTCAAAAACTTTGTTGATTGGTGGCGGATTCTCCGCAAACTCGCAACTTAGAGAACATCTTTTAGAGCAAGGCAAAGAGCATGGAATCGAAGTTCGTTTGCCAGAATTGAAGCTTTGCACTGATAACGGAGCAATGGTGGCAATGCTTGGTGTGAATTTGGTGGAAGCAGGCGTTCGTCCGTCCGCTCCAGATTTTGCAATCGATTCAGCAATGCCACTTACAACCGTTAGCTTATAATAGTAAAAGTCGTTCTGAAGATAAGTGAGGTGTTTTGTGTACGAAAGCTATGCACGTAGAGGAGTTTTGCAAGTTGGTGAAAAAATCCAATTCACCGATAGAAAAGGCAAGCGAATCACAGCACAGCTTACTAAAGGCGGAGTTACACAAACCGAACACGGCATTATTTTGCATGACGATGTTATTGGCAAAACTCAAGGCGTTGTAGTAACAACAGTTAGCACAAAACGTGATTTTGAGCGTAGTAATAAGCAACTTGACGCATCTAAAGAATCAAACAAGCCATGGATGGCAGCACGCGCAATAGGCGGATGGGATTATGTAGTTATGCGTCCGCGACTGGCGGATTACGTTTTATCTATGCCAAGAGGCGCTCAAATCATGTATCCAAAAGATATTGCACAAGTGATTGCTTTAGGAGATATTCGCTCTGGAATGCGTGTTTTAGAGTCGGGAGCAGGATCTGGCGCGATGAGCTTAAGTCTTTTAGACGCTGTTGGTCAAAGTGGTGAGCTTACAACAATAGAGCTTAGACCTGATTTTGCTAGAATCGCGCAACTAAACGCAACAATTTACTATGGCGAAAAACCAGAATGGTGGAATCTTTTAACTGGAGATTTTGACTCAGTAGCAAAGTCTCTTCCAGAAGGCTATTTTGATCGCATTATGCTAGATATGCTTGATCCTTGGAACAGGCTTGAACATGCTTATAGAGTTATTGCTCCAGGTGGAGTATTGGTTGCGTACGTAACAACCACAACGCAAATGTCTAGAATGGCACAAAGTTTGCGAGCTTCGGGAGTTTGGACAGAACCAGAGATTCAAGAAACGTTAGAAAGAACTTGGAAAGCACAAGATTTAGCAGTTAGACCAGATCACGCAATGATAGGTCATACTGGTTTTCTGGTTATTTCGCGCGCAATGGCGCAAGGATTTAATGCATTAAAAAAGCGCGATCGTGCTACAAAAGATACTGTTAGCGATATTGATGACTTAACTCCCGAAGAGCGCGCAGAACAGTTAGAAGACTTGTCTCTTAGAGATATATCCGATAGAAAGCTTAGAAAAGTCCTTAGAGATTTAGATTTGCAAATCGCACAATTACCTAACTCAAATCCAAAGCCTGATAAGGCTTAACTGAAGACTGAGGAGATTAAAATGGCGGCGTCAATCAAAAAAATCGTTAAAAAAGTAAAGCACGCAAAATATGTGCTGCTACTAATGCGCCACGCAAAAGCACAGCCGCCAACAATGGGAGACGATTGGGGAAGGGACCTTAGCGATAAAGGTTTAAAACAAGCAAAAATCATGGCAAAAGGTTTGCAATCTCTAAAGCTTGTTCCAGACTACATTATTTGTTCAAGTGCAAATCGCACCGAACAAACGATGCACAAAATGCTTAAAAAGTTCGGAGATTCTCCAATAGTAGCGTCAAGAAAAAGCTTATATGATGGCGGAATGCAGTCTGTAATGGATG
Organism: Gardnerella sp. c11Ua_71; assembly: GCF_055818025.1. Lineage (NCBI taxonomy): Bacteria > Bacillati > Actinomycetota > Actinomycetes > Bifidobacteriales > Bifidobacteriaceae > Gardnerella > Gardnerella sp. c11Ua_71. The sequence goes on from NZ_JARFVR010000004.1 coordinate 199,359, forward strand.
AGCTTTGTGCGATTAGGAGCGATTCTAGAATAACAATGATTATTGGTCATGAGCCAACAATGTCGATGGCTGCGCAATGGCTTTCTTCTCCAGATTCAGATCCTGATATATTAGGAACAATGCGACTCGGGTTAGCTAATGCTTCGATTATTGTTTTAGTATCCGACGTACCTTTTGCATCTTGCGGTTTGCGAGGAGCTAAAGCGTTGGGAATTATAACCCCAAAGGATTTTGAATAGTAAAATACGCATAAATTTGCATAAAATCCTTATAAAATTTGCATAAAATCCACACGAATCATCTGCATAAATCTGCATATAAGTTTAGGTTATAACGACACCCCCAAATAGCTAATGACCTCATTAAGCCAAATGTTTGCTAGGCTGAATCAGGTTGTTAATTATTTGGAGGATATATGCATACTGTTCTTACGTCCGTACAGGGATTCCCACGAATCGGCGCAAATCGCGAGCTTAAAAAAGTTATTGAACGCTATTGGAAAAAAGACGCAACTCTAGAAGAAGTAAGACAAGTTGCAAAAGATTTGCGCAAAAAGCATTGGAAAATCCAAACAGAATCTGGAATAGAACTTATACCAAGTAATGATTTTAGCTATTATGATCAAATGCTAGACACAGCAATCCTGCTTGGTGCAGTGCCAGAACGGTACAAGAATCTAGAGTTTGAAAATGCAGAAGATACGCTTTTTGCAATCGCACGCGGATATCAAGGTGAACGCGGAGACGTAACAGCGCTTCCAATGAAAAAGTGGTTCACAACCAACTACCACTACATTGTTCCCGAAGTAGAAAATCCGCAAGATTTGCATTTAGCTGGCACAAAACCATTCGACGAGTTCAATGAAGCAAAAGCACTCGGAATTGAAACAAAACCAGTGTTGATTGGACCATACACCTTCTTAAAACTAGCGCGCACCCCGCAAGCACAAGAATTAGAAGCAAACAAAGAGACGATTGAAGCATTAGCAAACGCGTATTGCGATATTGTAAAACGATTTGCAAGTCTTGGAGCAAAATGGTTGCAATTCGACGAACCATACTTGTGCTTAGATAAAGAAGATGGAGATTTAAGGATTTTTAGCGACTTATATAATCCGATTCTTCAAAGCAGATTTGAAAGCGCGGATAATGCTGAAAACGTTAAAATTTTGCTTAACACTTATTTTGGCAATATTTTAGACTCGTACAAAACACTAAACGATTTGGCATTTGATGCAATTGGCTTAGATTTTGTAGAAGGCAAAGAAGAAAACCTTGAAGCTTTGCAAAAATATGGAGTAAACGAGAAAACAACTATTTTTGCAGGAGTTGTAAACGGCAGAAACATTTGGAAAAATGATTACGCGCAAAGCCTTGGCTTGCTAGATGCTTTGCAAAAAAACGTTACTAATCGCATAGCTGTTTCCACTGCATGCTCGCTTTTGCATGTTCCATTTAGTACGGATGGAGAAGAGCTTGGCGAAGACGTATTAAAGCATTTTGCGTTTGCTGTAGAAAAGTTGAAGGAAGTAAGCGAAATCGCTAAGCTTTGCGTTTTGAATGATGATGAGCTTAAAAATAGCAAGGAATTAGCGCAAAATCAGGCATTATTCGATGGGTCTAGAGTAAAAGTAGACGAAAATGTTAAAGCGCGAATCGCAAGCCTTAAGCCAGAAGATTTTGAGCGAAAGCCATCTCGCGCGGAGCGTCAAAAATTACAAAAAGAAGCATTAGGATTGTCTGATTTGCCTACAACAACTATCGGATCCTTCCCTCAAACAAAAGAAATAAGATCGATTCGAGCGCTTTATAGAAAAGGCGAAATTAGCAAAGAAGAATACAACGCGTTTATTGCCAAGCAAATAGACGAGTGCATAGAACACCAGGAGCGCATTGGCTTAGACGTTCTTGTACATGGCGAATTTGAGCGAAACGACATGGTTGAATACTTTGGCCAGCATTTGCACGGATTTAAGTTTACAAAAAACGCTTGGGTGCAGTCTTATGGAACTCGATGCGTAAAGCCTCCAATCGTTTGGAGCGACGTTTCTAGAGCGCAGCCAATCACAGTAGAGTGGAGTGCGTATGCTCAAAGCCGCACAAACCATGTTATGAAAGGCATGCTAACGGGGCCTGTTACGATTCTTAACTGGTCTTGGCCTCGCGAAGATATTACGCACGAAGAGCAAACTCAGCAGCTTGCTCTTGCTATTCGAGATGAAGTCTTGGACTTGGAGCGTGCTGGAATTCGCGTAATTCAAATCGATGAGGCAGCGCTACGAGAAAAGCTTCCGCTTAGACGCTCGGATTGGCATAAGAAGTATTTGGACTGGGCGATTGCAGCTTTCCGTCTTGTGCACTCTGCCGTAGCTGCTACTACGCAAATCCACACTCATATGTGCTATTCGGAATTCAACGACATTATTCGAGACATTGATGCAATGGATGCGGACGTGATATCGTTTGAAGCTTCGCGCGGAGATCTAGTTGTTTTGGACGCTATTCATAACGCGAACTTTGAAACAGAAGCTGGCCCTGGTGTTTATGATATTCACTCTCCTCGCGTTCCTAGCGAAGATGAGATTGTTAACAGGATTCACGAGATTTTGCACAAAATGCCAGCAGACAAGCTGTGGATTAATCCAGATTGTGGCTTAAAAACTCGCGGAAATGCAGAAACTTGGGTTAGCTTGCAAAATCTTGTTTCGGCAGCTAAAAAAGTTAGAAGCGAATTGGGCGGTAGTCTAAAATGACGTACAAACCAAAGTTTTCGCTAGAGGTGTTTCCGCCTAAAAGAACATCTCCAATAGGCACAATTTACGACACTTTAGACGGTTTAAGGGGATTGGATCCAGATTTTATATCTGTAACTTATGGAACTGGAAAATCTTCGGATCGAACTGCTACTGCTAGAATCGCCAACACTATTCGATCGGAGTATGGCATTAAAACTGTTGCTCACTTAACAGCAAGATACTTGGATTATAACGATGTTGACGAAGCTTTAGACATGTTTTATAAGGCAGGCGTTAGTGGCGTTTTAGCTTTGCGCGGAGACGTTATTGAAAATCAGAATGCTGCTGGAGTATTTAATCACGCAAGCGATTTAGTATCATATATTCACTCAAAGCGCCCAGATTTGCCTATTTTGGGTGCATGCTACCCAGAAAAACATCCAGAAGCTGCTACTTTGCAAGAAGACATCGATAATCTAAAGCGAAAAGTTGATGCTGGAGTAACTCACTTGATTTCGCAACTTTTTTACAATAATGATGACTTTTTGCACTTTAGGGATTTAGCTAGAAAAGCTGGCATTAACGTTCCAATTGAAGCTGGAGTTATGCCTGTTGTAAACGCTAATCAAGTTAAGCGAATGACAAAAATGTGCTCTTCTAAAATAAGTGAGCCAGTTTTAGCAATGATTGAGCGATGGGGAAGTAACCCAGAAGTCTTGCAAGACGCTGGAAGCATATTTGCGTCTCAACAGATTAACGATTTAGTTGCGGAAGGCGTAGATGGAATACACTTGTACACAATGAATCGTCCTGGTGTTACCAGAAGCATTTGGTCAAACGTTAAGCCACTTTTTACTAAGATAGTGTAAATTTGTAGATTTGTGGTGCAGTGCAAGGATCATGTTGTACTGCACCACAATGTACAGTGGCGTTATGAGCAGTCAAAAAAGCAGTAATAGCGATCTAGATCATAATTTAGGCACTGATTTAAAACAGCATGCGGATTTTAATTTAAGTTTTGCTAAAGAAACTGACTTATCATACAGAACTCTAGTTAAAGCTGGATTTGCTCGTCCAGAATCTGCTCGTAAAACCATAGAAGATATTTGCAAAAATTGTGAGAATAACTCAATTAATGTGCTCAAAATCTTAGAAAGCATAAATAGAGTAGAAGATCCAGATTACGCAATTTTAGCGTTTAAAGATATATATCAATCTCAGAAAAAAACTGTTGAAAATATTGCGGAGAACTCGAATAATTCATTAATAACAGGCCCACTTGCGTCTTTAATGCAAGTTCTTGGAGTATCTAAATCATTTGCGATGCTAATGAGAACGCACACCGATCTAATAAACGCTGCAGCAAATGACCCAAATCACTTACTACACATGACTTTAGAAGAACGTGTTTCGGATTTACTCCAAGCTATTCAATCTTATAGTGCAACAGTAGTAAACGAAGAAAAAGATGACGAAAAGAATTGCAATTCGTGCACTGTTCCAATAAGCTCTATGCCTTTTGCACAAGCTGTTTGTGCTCTTAGAGCGAGATATCGCCAGCATATTGCCGCAATTATGGCATATGATTTGGCGAGCGCAGACCCTGTAGAATTACAGCCAGACATAAGTCGTAAACTTTCGGATGCTGCGGATGCGTCTCTTGAAGCTGCGCTTGCGATTGCGCGCGGGCAAGTTTCTGGATCTTGTTGCTGCAGGTTTGCAATAATAGCAATGGGAAAATTGGGAGCGCAAGAAATAAACTACGTTTCAGACATTGACTTAATATATGTAGTAGAACCAACTAATGGCGTTAAACAAGATGAAGCTTTGCGAGTTGGGTCTTCTATTGCACTTGTTTTGCAAAAAGTGTGTCAATCGGTTGTTATGGGTTGTGCGGAGCCACCATTATGGCAAATTGATACAGCGCTAAGACCAGAAGGCAAAGATGGACCTCTTGTTAGGCGCTTGGAATCACATCACGAATACTACGAAAAGTGGGCAAGTAGCTGGGAGTTTCAAGCATTGCTGAAGTCGAGGCCAGCTGCAGGAGATGCGCAGCTAGGTAAAGATTATAGACAAATGGCAGATTCGCTTATTTGGAAAGCGTCTGGTAGAGAACACTTTGTTGCAGATTGCCAACATATGCGACAGCGAGTAGAGTCTTTGATCCCTGTGTCTCAGCGAGATTTAGACATGAAGCTTGGGCGCGGAGGATTGCGAGATGTTGAGTTTACAGTTCAAATGCTGCAACTTGTGCACGGAAGTGAAGATAAGTCTTTGCGAGTTAGAGATACTTTAGGCGCGCTTAATGCACTATCTGCTGGAGGATACGTTTCTAGGTCGCAAGCTGCAATTTTGGCAGAACACTACCGTTTTGAGCGTGTTCTTGAACATCGCCAGCAAATGTGGAATATGCAACGCACTCATTTATTCCCAGATTTAGGTGCCCAAGGAAATGGTGGATTAGATCGCGCTAGAAGCATTAGTGCGGAAGAGCTTAACAATAACAAACAAATCAGGCGTCTTGCTAGAGCTGTTAGACTTAAGCCAGAAGAGCTTGTTGCACGATTCGACAAAGCGCGCCGAGAAATTAGGCACTTGCATAAAGATATTTACTACCGTCCAATGCTGCCAATCAATGCGCAAACGGATGCGGATCCTATTGTGTTGTCTGCAGAAGCTGCTCGCGCTCGCTTTGCATCAATCGGTTTTGCTGATGCAAAAGCCGCACAAATGCATGTTGAAGCGCTTACTGATGGACTTTCACGCGCTGCTAAAATCCACAGAATTTTGCTCCCAGCAGTGTTGAAATGGCTTGGAGAAGGGCAAAATCCCGACATGGGTTTGCTTGCTTTTAGGCGACTTTCAGAGCGCTTTGGTGGAAAAAACACATATCTTGGATTTTTGCGTGATTCTCCTAGCGCGGCTCGCAGGCTTTGTCATGTTTTGTCTGATTCGCGTTATTTAGGCGATGCAATGATGCAGTCAATACAATCTATTACTTGGCTTGGAGACGATTCGGCTCTTGCACCTAGAGGCAGAGAAAGTCTAGATATGCAAACGCGAGCAATGGTGGCAAGATATTCAAGCAGTATTGCGGATTTTGCACAATTTTTGCGCGCTTTAAGAAGGCAAGAAATTGAGCGAGTAGCTCTTGCTTGGATGTGCGGGATTATCGACGATGATACTTCTATGCAAGCGATGAGTGATGTGTTTGATGCTGTACTTGATGCTGCTCTGCAATGGTCTATGAAAGATACGTCTTTAAAAATGGGCTTAGACGAGAGTAAAGCTTCGATTGCCATTATTGCCCTAGGACGTTATGGCGGAAGGGAAGTTAACTTCTGCTCGGATGCGGATATGATGGTCGTTTATAAGCCGACGGCGAATGATGATGATTGCAAGATTGAATATGATTCCGTATCTGATCTTGCTCACCGTTTTGCGCAGACTACTGTAGACATATTGCGCAATATTCTGCAAGGTCCTCTTACTTTAGAACCAAAAATCATGGTCGATTTAGATTTGCGACCAGAAGGTAAAGATGGTCCGCTTGTGCGTTCTCTAGAATCGTGTGAGCATTATTACCAAAAGTGGGCTAGTACGTGGGAAAATCAAGCACTTTTGCGCGCACGTTTTGCTGCAGGGTCGAAAGATTTGGCAGATGATCTGCTAAGCGGAGTAGTAAACGACTTGCGCTATTCACCAGATCCTCTTAACGAATCTCAATTGGCGGAAATTCGTAAGCTTAAAGCGCGTATGGAAGCGGAACGCTTACCAAGAGGCGTTAGTAGAGACAGACATTTGAAGCTTGGCCGCGGTGGTTTAAGCGATGTCGAGTGGACTGTTCAGCTTCTGCAATTGCAATATGCTGGGAAACACAAGACCTTGCGCGTAGTTGGCACAATGCAAGCGTTGAAAGCGCTTAAAGAATTGAATTTGATCGAAGATGAAGACGCAAATGTGTTAGAAAAATGCTGGCATATGTGTTCTGCAGTGCGAAATGCGAACTTCTTGTGGTCTGGTTCCTTGGAGCGCGCGGATGTTATTCCAACAGACTCTTATTCTTTAGGCGGAATCGCAACTTATCTTGGGTACGATCCAAACCAGGGACGCGTTTTTGAAAACGATTTAATGGCTGTTATGCGTCAATGCCGCGAAGTCATGTCTCGTATTTTCTACTGTCGCTAATATTTAGAATCATTTTTATTGTGTCGCTAAGTCTGACAAATCGTGTACAATCTACAAGGTCGCGTGTGGTCGCGGTCGTTTGCCAACTAGCGAAAGGTAAGCGGTTCTATTATGACGAATGTATTTTCTGATTCTTCTAATCAAGTTTTTTCTCGTTGCGCAATTGCTCAATCGTTAGCAAACAAAAGCGTTGTTACTTTAGATGATATTTCCACGGCGCAAATACGAATGCTTTTAGACAAAGCCCGATATATTGACGAGCACAGAAAAGAAGTGGCCCACACTTGCGATGGCAGAGTGTTGGCCACTCTTTTTTATGAGCCGAGCACGAGAACGCGACTAAGCTTTGAAACAGCAATGCTTCGCTTAGGTGGAAAGGTGATTGGTTTTGCAGGCGCTCAGCTTTCTAGTGCAAGTAAAGGCGAAACTGTTAGCGACACTTTAAAAGTTGTGTCAAATTATGTAGATGTTGTAGCTATGCGTCATCCTAAAGAAGGTGCTGCATTTGTGGCGTCGCATGCAGGAAGTGTTCCTGTTGTTAACGCAGGAGATGGTGGTCATATGCACCCTACTCAAACTCTTGCAGATTTAGCTACAATTCTTGCACGATTTGGCAGGCTGAATAATTTAACAGTTGGGCTTTGCGGAGACTTAACGTACGGCCGCACTGTTCACTCGCTTATTGAAACTTTATGCCGCTTTGGAAACGTTCACTTTGTGCTAATTAGCCCAGATGAGCTTAAAACTCCTCAGTACGTAATCGACCGCATTAATGATACGCCTTCGTGCACTTACGAAGAAACTCGCGACTTGATGGAAGTTATTGGCAGCTTGGACGTGCTTTATATGACTCGCGTGCAAGAAGAGCGTTTTACAGATCGCGAGCAATACTTGCGACTTCGTGACACTTATATTTTGACAGAAGAAAAATTGCAAAAAGCAAAATCTTATATGCCAGTGCTTCATCCGCTTCCGCGTATTAACGAAATCGCTGTTGATGTTGATGACGATCCTCGTGCAGCATACTTTGAGCAGGTTAAAAATGGCATGCTTATGCGAATGGCATTAGAAAGCTCTGTATTAGGAGATGAGCTTCCAGGATATGAGCCGACTGATTTTGTGAATGTTCCTAAAGATGAGTTGGAAGCTCACGATTCTCATGGAATTTCTTTGGCTAATCCTCGCGTTCACGTATCTGACGAGAATGCTCCAGAAAATCTTATATGTCCTAACTCTCGTTGCATAACAAACAGTGAGTTGACTCTTAAGCGTAGATTCTATAAAGCTGAGTCAGATAGACATGAGTATCATTGCTTGTATTGTGATGAAGAATTGCAGTGAATCCAAGTAGAATATACGTAAATAATATAATTCAAAATTGAAAATAAAACTGAATAAAAAATAGAAATAAGCAAAACTAGGAGCAATATGAACGACTTACGCATGTTAACCTTGCGAAATATTGCCGTTTGGGATACTGGCGAGCGAATCGATTTGGTTGTAGATGGCGTTAGACAAGACGCTTTAATTGAGCAAAATGCCCGAATTTCGGGTGAAATTGATGCAAGCGATTGGATTGTTGCTCCTGGTTTTGCAGACCCGCACGTGCATTTTAGGGATCCTGGTCAGACTGATAAAGAAACAATGATGACTGGTGGCAATGCTGCTGCTGCTGGAGGATATACGAATGTGCTGATTATGCCAAACACAATTCCAGCTGTTGACGGTGAGCCTTGGAATGATGCTCCTTTTGATGTAGAAAACGTTATAGATTTTTTGCAAAGATACGGGTGTATTTATGGCGTAAAATTGCCAGTCCACTACGATTTAAGTGTTTGTGCTTCAATAAGTAGGCAAGGTTTAAAACCAAGCAATATTGAACTTTGGAAAAAATATGTTCATGGTGTTGATGATAATCAAAAAACTTCGCCTATGAAAAAGCATCCAATTACTGCCATAAGTGATGATGGTTCTGCTGTTACAGATTCGATTTTGCTAGATGTTCTTAAAATGGCTAAAGAAACAGGATTGCCGCTTCTTGAGCATTGTGAGCACCATGATTATGGCTCGGTAAACGAAGGACCAGTTGCTAAAATTCTAGGTGTTGGCGGAATTCCTGCGTCTACGGAGCTTGTGATTGTTAATAGGGATATAGAAGCAGTTCGCAAAACAGGTGTTCATGTGCACTTCCAGCATGTTAGTACGGCTGCCGCTTTTGAAGCTATTCGCAAAGCCAAGAAGGAAGGTTTGCCGATTACTTGCGAAACAGCCCCACATTACGTTGCTCTTTGCGATGAGGATGTGCTTAAGTATGGGTCAATGGCAAAGATGAATCCACCGTTAAGATCTAAAGCGGATAGACAGGCAACTCTTGCTGCTATTGCAGATGGCACTATAGACATGATTGCCACGGATCACGCTCCTCACACAGCAGGTGATAAAGCTGGCGATTTTGCTAATACTCCAAATGGGATTATTGGTTTGGAATGTGCTTATGGCGTATGCCGTAAAGTGCTTGTTGACGCGGGGTATACGGATGATAAGCACTTAATTGAACTTATGTCGATTAATCCTATGCAATTTATGAGTAGAAGACCTACAGATGTTGCAGCTTTGCTTAATGTGTCTTCGCGTTGTGCCGTGAGACGAACATTAAAATTAAGTGAAACTGAACATCCAGAAAATATTGATTTAGTGCTTATTAATATGCGTGAAAAATGGAGCGTTGATGCGAATTCCTTCCATTCAAAGGCTCGTAATACTCCGTTTGAAGGATGGCAGTTACAGGGAAGACCAGTGGCTACTATTGTTGGCTCAGAAATCGCCTTTTCTCGCATGTAATTTGTGTATTTTATAAGTCGTGTTTTATAAGTAAAGATAAAGACTAAAAACTAAAAAATAGTTTGCGGCTAGTAGAGGAACAATATGGACGAACTGATAGAAGAAATCGCAGCGAAGCAAAACCCTACTGTTGTTGGATTAGATCCAAAGCCTGGGATTTTGCCTGCGCAAATTCTAAGTGGATTATCTGATGAAGTTTTGCAAGAAGTCGAAGATGAAGAGGCTTTGCCAACCTTGCTTGCTGCATCGTACTTTGAGTTTAATCGTGCGATTATTGATGCGATTTACGACATTGTTCCAGCTGTTAAGCCACAAATTGCAATGTACGAGGCACTTGGTTCCGCTGGAATCGACACTTATGCTATGACTTGTGATTATGCAAAATCACGTGGGTTATTTGTTATTGGTGACGCAAAACGAGGCGATATTGGTTCCACGGCAGCTCAGTATGCAGCACATTTGCGAGGATTTGCTGATCTTGATTCGTATTTTAAAGATGATTCTTACGATTTTAACGAATCTTTAGTTAATCTTCTTAAAAGCGCTAGCACAAAAGATGTTTGGCACGAGGACTCTCTTACCGTAAACCCATATATGGGTTCAGATGGCGTTAAGCCATTTATAGATGAGGCAGTAGCGCGTAATAAAAATATTTTTGTTCTTCTGCGCACGTCTAATCCTTCTAGCAAAGAGCTTCAAGAACTTGTTGTTGAAGATGGCAAACCAGTTTATGAGCATATGGCAGGTTTGATAGAAAAATGGGGTGAATCAAATATTGGGACTAAAGGGTATTCGCGAGTAGGAGCAGTAGTTGGAGCAACTCATCCAGAAGAAGGTAAGCGTTTGCGCGAGATTATGCCGCACACTTTCTTCCTTGTTCCAGGTTATGGCGCACAAGGTGGAACGGCACAAGATGTTTCTGGAATGTTTGATGAAAATGGTCGAGGTGCAATAGTGAATTCTTCTCGCGGAATTATTGGTTCTTGGCGAAAATCGCAAGATTATGTTAAAAACAAGTCTTCTCTTTCTCTTAATAATATTCTTGAGATTGTATCTGATTCTGCTCGCAAATCTGCTTTAAACATGAGAGATGATTTAAGACAAGCAGTATATAAATAAATCGTGTGTTAGTGTTGATGCAAAGCGAATCACAATTAGGAATTATTTCAAGATCATTGTGTCAAAATTGTGAATATGCGCGTGTAAAAACAATTATGCATGTATAACTAAATATAACTAAAACTGAAAATAGCTAAAGATAGCTAAATTACGCAACGATACGACTACATAAGGTAGGGTAAAACTAGATGAGTGATGGCATGTTTATTCAAACTCGAAAATCTTTGAGAAACGCCATATTTACGTTACGTGAAGACGCTTATGATTCTTCGGGCGCAGATTCTTTTAGTGCAAAAAGTTTGCACGCTGATGATTTAAAATACACTCGTCTTTTAGGTCGCCGTGCTATAGAAGTTCTTGATAATCAAAAGCTTGATGAAGGTGTGTATCGCTTAGTTTTGCGCGATGATGCTATTGCTAAAACTGCCACTCCTGCGCAATTTGTTAACTTATATTCTCCAGATTCTACGACTATGCTTCCTCGACCATTTGGTGTTGCAAGCGTTGATGACGATACTTTTAGTCTTATTTTTGCTGTGATTGGTAAGGGCACTGCCGAGTTTGCGCAGCTTAAATTAGGAGACACTGTAGACGCTTTAGGACCATTAGGATTGGGCTTTGATATTTCTAAGCCAGCGCACTATGTTCTTGTAAGCGGGGGATTGGGTGTTCCTCCTTTGATTTGTGCTGCACAGGCGATTGCAAAAAACAAGAATTGCAAAGTGACTGCGGTTCTTGGATATCGCGATAATCATTTTGCTGACTCATTTATGAAGGAATACGTTGATAATGTTTATAGCATTAGCAACGCGCAAGGAACTGTTATTACTTTGCTTAATGAACTCGAGCAAGAAAATCATTTTGATTTTAATGGCGATTTGCCTATTGTTGTTCTTTCTTGCGGTCCTATGCCAATGATGAAGGCTGTAGCTCATTGGACGCATGAGCGTAATGTTAAATGTCAATTAAGCCTAGAAGCAAGAATGGGATGCGGATATGGAACTTGTGTTGCTTGCGTTGTAGATACTTTAGAAGGCAGACTTAAAGTTTGTAACGAAGGACCAGTGTTTGACTCTGAAAGATTAGGCTGGGAGTAAAAAGATATGAGTAACGAAATGAATAATACTTTAGAGAATGTGCAAAATAGCGCGCAAAATAATGCATCGACTCTTGGACTTGACACAAGCCATGTGTGGAAACACAGCACTAAAGTAGCTGGAGTTGAATGGAAGAATATGGTTGGAACAGCGTCTGGCACGTTTCAGCTTGCAGCTTGCGCTCACTTTTACGATGTGAGTCAGCTTGGTGCAATTTGCACAAAAGGCGTTTCACCTGTTCCTTGGCAAGGAAATCCTGCTCCGCGCACTGCAGAATCGCCTTCTGGAATGGTGAATGCTGTTGGTTTGCAAAATCCTGGAGTTGACCACTATTTAGTAGACGAGCTTCCAAAGTTAAAAAAGCTTGGAGCGCTTGTAATCACAAATGTTGCTGGCCACAGTGATGACGATTATGCTCAAGTTGTTGAAAAGCTTGCAGATTCTTCTGCAGACATGCTTGAAATTAACGTAAGTTGCCCAAACGTGACTCACGGCGGAATGAGTGTTGGCACGGATCCAGTGGCATTGCACCGCTTAATTAAGCGACTTCGCGCAATGACAGATAAACCAATGATTGTAAAAATGACTCCAAACGTTACTGATATAGTCTCGATTTGCAAAGCTGCTGTTGAAGCTGGAGCAGATGCTTTAAGCATGATTAATACGCTGGTTGGTTTGCGAATTGATATTCGCACAGGCGAGCCGATTATTGCAAACCGCACAGGAGGTGTTTCCGGTCCTGCTATTTTCCCAATTGGACTTGGGTTTGTGTGGAGAGTTCGCCAAGCTATGCCAGATATTCCAATTATCGGCATTGGTGGAATTGATTCTGGCGAAAAAGCTTTGGAATACTTGTATGCTGGCGCTAATGCTGTAGAAGTTGGTGCTGCCGCTTTGGTGGATCCTACTGCTCCTATTCGCATTGCTCGCGAGCTTGACGATTTGCTTGATTCGCGTCCAAAGCTTGCGTCTTTACTTGCCGAAGGAAAGACTTGGCGCTGAAATTAAGTATTTAATAAGGTACTTAGAAAGTATTTAGAAAGTATTCAAAATTATTTTAAGAAAGAGAGCTAATTATGGCAGAATTAGACGAACGTTTTACAAAGTTTTTGCTTGATTCAGGCGCACTTAAATTTGGTGACTTTACGCTAAAATCTGGTCGTCAATCACCTTATTTTATTAACGCTGGAGCTTTTGACGACGGAATGAAAATCGCGAGCTTAGGAGCATACTACGCTCAGCGCGTTGTTGCAGCAATCGAAGATGGCAAACTTCCGCAAGACATTGATACTGTTTTTGGTCCTGCTTATAAGGGTATTCCTCTGGCAGTTTCTACGGCAATGGCTTTGACGAATAATCACAATATGCCTGTTGGTTTTACTTTCGATCGCAAAGAGCGAAAGGACCATGGCGACGGCGGAATTATGGTTGGAAAACCGTTAAAAGACGGCATGAAAGTTTTGTTAGTTGACGACGTGATGACAGCTGGAACCGCAGTTCGCGAAACTTTGCCAAAGCTTAAAGCGGAAGCAAATGTGCAAGTTGTAGGCTTGATTTTGGCAGTAGACAGAATGGAACGCACGAAAGATAGTGAGCTTTCTGCAGTAAAAGCAGTAGAGCAGGAGTTTGGATTCCCAGTTTTGCCAATTGCTAACGTGCGTGAAATTTTTGCTGCAGCACAAAAACTTACTAATAATGACGGAAGTGCTGTTATGGATGAGAATTTAGCTGCTCGAGCTGAAAATTATTTGCGAGAATATGGTGCGTAAATTGTCTGTGCAATATAGACTTATACAATTATAGACTTATATAATTAAGCAATTATATAAGTCATGTATGAGTTGTGTTCTTGCTATTTTATTCATACATAGGTTTGTTAAACAGGAATGGCGGATTATGAAAGAGGACAATAACGAATATCAGGATTTGAATGATATAGATTCATTTAATAATCCGCCTGAGTATGAGCAAGATGCCATTTTTGATCGGTCTAGTAATGATTCAAACAGATCATTATTAAGCGATAAGAAAGCTATTGCAGTGATTATATCTATTTCACTTACTGCAGTGGCAATTGTTATCGGAATATGGTTATCTTTGTTTGCGCATAGTTCTAGTAATATAAACGCTGGCGAGCCATCTAAAAAGTGCGTGCAGTTGCGTACACAAGTTCTTTCAGCTAAAGCTAATCTTAAAAAAATCATTTCAAGCCAAAACGTGCATGATGCTTCTGAAATAAAATCTTCCGATTTTGATGCTGATTTTGATTCAGTTAAGGATGCTGTTGACGATTTTCAATCTTCCTTAAATTATGCCAAGGATGATTTGAAAAATGATATTTTAGATTGCCCAGTTGGAGCTAGTTCTTACGATTCCCCATCAGTTGAAAATAAGTTTTCCAACCAGTTGGATACTTTGAGTAAAGATGCGGATTTGCTTAAAAAATCTTCTGATAATCTTTTAAAAACACGCAGAACTGCTTTTGGTGATCAATTGTTAAATCTTGTTAAAAAAGCTAGAGAGCTTGTAGAAAAAGCGAAAGATTTGCCTATTTTAGCTGTTGCTTCTAAAAGTCTAGAAAATGCTATTAATGATGCTGGTAATGCTCTTGCTAAAAGCAGCAATAATTATCAAGAGTTAAGACAGTCTTATCAAAAAATAAAAGCTGTTATAAGCCAGTATGAAGATAGAATTAAAAAAATGAGCGATAGATTTTTAAGTAGAGATGGCAATGGGTATCCTTTTGATGCTCCACATCCTCAGGATGATCAAGGTGGCTATATTCCAATGGGTCGTAGTCAAAACTCAGAGTCGTCGGAACAAAACGATCAAGAGTGACGAATAATCGCGTTAAATGCGTGTTGTTATTTCAGTTGTTATTTTAATTAGTTGACGCTTTGTGGCATAATAAGCAAGGTTTATTTCTTAGCTGCGTAAATTGCAGCTTTAATTAACGAAAGAAACGGATAACTCGTGGCACAGACTACCAATGATATTAAGAATGGATCGGTTTTGAACCTTGACGGTCAGCTTTGGACCGTCGTTAAGTTCCAGCACGTGAAGCCAGGCAAGGGTCCTGCTTTTGTGCGTACCACCATTAAGAACGTGCTCTCGGGCAAGATTGTCGACAAGACTTTTAATGCCGGCATGAAGATGGAGTTCGAGACCGTTGATAACCGCACGTTGCAATATTCATACGAAGATGGCGACAACTTCGTCTTTATGGATATGACCACTTACGACCAGGTTTATATTCCTAAGGTTTTGGTTGGCGAGCAGAGCAAGTATTTGCTTGAAGGCACCGACTGCATCGTAAGCTTCCATGACGGCACTCCTTTGAGCGTTGAGCTTCCAGCTTCCGTGATTTTGACTATTACTCACACTGAGCCAGGCTTGCAAGGCAATCGTTCTAACGCTGGTACTAAGCCTGCAACCGTGGAAACCGGTGCTGAAATCCAGGTTCCACTCTTCGTGGGTGAAGGCGAAAAGGTGAAGGTCGACACTCGTGACGGCTCTTACCTTGGTCGTGAAAACTAATTAAATTTTTTGTATAAAGCGACTCGGCGGCGATTCTTGTTGCTGAGTCGTTTTATTTTGCAATAGCTATTTTGTGCAATATTTGATATATATTGATGTAAGTTTAATTCTTGTAGACTTTAATGATCTATAAGACTATGTAGTTTGATAGAAAGACGATACTATGGCACGTTCCACCGCTCGCAAAAGGGCTTTGAATACGCTGTATGAAGCAGATGAAAAGAATCAAAATATTCTTTCTTTGCTTGAAGAACGTTTGAAGGAGCCAGGTGCGCAAACTCCTCTTCCAGATTATGCTGTTGATATTATTCGAGGAGTTGGTGAACGTAGAAATAGGATTGATAAGACATTGAATCGTTATTCTACTGGCTGGAAAGTCGGAAGAATGGCTGTGATTGATCGTAATATTTTGCGAATAGCCGTATGGGAGATTCTCTTAAACGACGAAGTTCCAGATAAGGTAGCTATCGATGAGGCTATTTCTCTCGCAAAAATGTATAGTGATGATGATGCTATTGCGTTTATTCATGGCTTGTTAAGCGCGATTATGGCAGACAAAGAAGCTTGCTTAGCAAAGTTTAATGGTGAGGCATCTGCGGAAGATACTGCTGGAGAAGTTAATGAAACTGAAGCAGCTGATTCTTCAGATGTTGAACAATCTTCTAATGAATTTAATACTGATTCTGTTGAGTGAATTTAAAATTGCGTATAATCCGTTTAGTGCAGTAGCGTTAAGCGGATTTTTTTTTATTATGAATTCGTAATAATGAATTCGTAATAATAATTTGCATTAAGAAATTGTTGATAGCTATTATCGGCGCGTCGCCGTCCGCCAATCTGAGTAGACTTGCCACGAATAACCTAAAGCCATAAGGGGGTTAAGGTGGGCTATAACGACACCTTCGCCGGATTCGGCACTGATGATGCAGTATTAGTATTGGAAGACGGACAAGTTTACGTTGGTAAACCATTTGGCGCAAAAGGTTCTACGCGCGCTGAAATCGTGTTCTCTACAGGAATGACTGGTTACCAAGAAACGCTTACTGATCCAAGTTATGATCAACAAATAGTTGTTCAAACGTTCCCACATATAGGAAATACGGGAATTAACAATGAAGACCCAGAATCTTCAAAAATATGGGTTGCAGGATACGTGGTAAAAGCTCCAAGCCCTATTGTTAGCAATTGGAGATCCACTGGTTCCTTGGAAGATGATTTAGAAAAACAAGGAATAGTAGGAATCAGTGGTATTGATACGAGAATGCTGGTACGACATTTACGCTCAGTTGGCGTTATGCGTGCCGGCATTTTTTCTAATGAAGCACTGATAGACAAAGCTACTGGAGCAATTCGTACAGTTGCGTCTTTTGTGAATGAGATTAAACAAACTCCTCAAATGCAAGGCTTGCGACTAACAGACGAAGTTAGTACACAAGAAGATTATACGATTGAGCCTTGTGGAGATTACGAAGGCAAGGAGCCTCTTTACACTGTTGTAGCTGTGGACTTTGGTATAAAAGCCATGACTCCGCATCGTTTGGCACAGCGCGGATGCCGTGTACACGTTGTAAGCTCCTCAATAAGCTTTGAGTCACTTCAAGCACTTAACGCAGATGGCGTGTTCTTCTCGAATGGACCAGGTGATCCTGCTCAAGCAAATCGAGAAGTGGAATTATTGCGTAACGTGTTAGACGCAGGATACCCATTCTTTGGAATATGCTTTGGAAACCAGCTTTTAGGTCGCGCGCTTGGGTTTGGAACGTACAAGCTTAAGTTTGGTCATCGTGGCATAAATCAGCCTGTAAAAGACGTGACTACTGGAAAAGTGGAAGTTACGGCTCATAATCACGGATTTGCTGTAGATGCACCTATTGGTAAGACTGTTCAGTCTCCTTACGAAAATGGACATTTTGGTCGCGTAATAGTATCTCATGTAGATCTTAACGACAATGTTGTAGAAGGCTTGCAATGCCTTGATATTCCAGCTTTTTCTGTGCAATATCATCCAGAAGCAGCCGCAGGACCTCATGATGCATCGTACTTGTTTAACCGCTTTGTAGAACTTATGCAAAATCACAAGAATAAAAGCGAAAAATAGTAGGTATAAAGGGATAAAAGGAATTTATAATGCCAAAACGTGCTGATATTAAATCCGTAATGGTTATTGGTTCTGGTCCAATCGTAATTGGTCAGGCTGCAGAATTCGACTACTCTGGAACGCAAGCTTGCCGAGTACTTCACGAAGAAGGAATCCGCGTAATTCTTGTAAACTCTAATCCTGCTACTATTATGACGGACCCAGAGCTTGCAGACGCAACATATATTGAGCCAATAGACACGGCAATTTTGGAGCGCATTATTGCTAAAGAGAAGCCAGATGCGCTTCTTCCAACATTAGGTGGTCAAACTGCTCTTAATGCCGCAATGGACTTGGGTCGTGCAGGAATCTTAAAAAAGTATAATGTAGAGCTTATTGGTGCATCTTTGGAAGCAATCGACCGCGGAGAAGACCGTGAGCTTTTCAAAAAAGTTGTTGAAAAAGCTGGGGCAGAAAGTGCAAAATCCTTTATTGCTCACTCAATTGAAGAAGTAGACAAAATTGTTGAAACACTAGGGTACCCAGTTGTTGTGCGTCCAAGCTTCACAATGGGAGGTTTAGGCTCTGGAATTGCTCACAATCAGGAAGAATTACACCGCATTGCAGGAGCAGGCATTCACTATTCTCCAACAAACGAAGTGCTTATTGAAGAAGGCATTGAAGGTTGGAAGGAATTTGAGCTTGAGCTTATGCGAGATTCCAAAGACAATGTTGTTGTTGTGTGCCCAATCGAAAATGTTGATCCTGTAGGCGTTCACACAGGCGACTCGATTACAGTTGCTCCATGCTTTACGCTAACAGATCGCGAGTATCAAAAGATGCGTGATATTGGCATCGCGATTATTCGAGGTGTTGGCGTTGACACTGGCGGATGCAATATTCAGTTCGCAATCAATCCTCGAACTGGTCGCATTATCGTAATCGAAATGAATCCGCGAGTTTCGCGTTCTTCTGCGCTAGCATCTAAAGCAACTGGTTTCCCGATTGCAAAAATCGCTACAAAACTTGCCCTCGGGTACACTTTGGACGAAATTCAAAACGATATTACGCGTTCAACTCCTGCAAGCTTTGAGCCAACGATTGACTATGTGGTAACTAAGATTCCGCGCTTTGCTTTTGAAAAGTTCCCTGGAGCAGACACTACGCTTACAACTTCTATGAAGTCAGTCGGCGAAGCAATGGCTTTGGCTGGGAATTTCCAGGAATCTCTTGGCAAAGCAATGCGATCAATCGATAAACGTCACGCTTGCTTTAATTGGGACGGCGAGCGCCCAAGTAAAGAAGAAGTTGCTAAGCTTCTTGAAGAAATTCATACTCCAACCGAGCACCGCTACTTGCAAATTCAGCGCGCGCTCTGGGGTGGGGCTACGCCTGAGCAGATTTTTGACGCAACAAAGATAGACCCATGGTTTGTTGAGCAGCTTTCGTTAATCAATAAAACAGCTTTAGAGGTTCGTGAAGCAGAAAATTTGACGCCAAAAGTGTTAAAGAATGCTAAGCTTGCTGGTCTTTCGGATGTTCAAATTGCGCATTTGCGTAATCTTGGCGACGAAGGCGAAAACATGGTTCGTGAGCTGCGTTGGGCGTATGGATTGCATCCTGTTTACAAAACGGTTGACACTTGCGCTGCCGAGTTCGACGCTGTAACACCTTACTACTATTCTTGCTACGCTGACGAAAGCGAGCTTAAGCCACGCGATCGTGACGCTGTAATCATTCTTGGCTCTGGTCCAAACAGAATAGGTCAGGGTATTGAGTTTGACTACACTTGCGTTCATGCTGTGCAAGAGCTGGGTAAGGATTACGACACAATCATGGTCAATTGCAATCCTGAAACAGTTTCTACAGACTACGATATGTCGGATCGCCTTTACTTTGAGCCGCTTACTTTTGAAGACGTGCTCGAAATTTACCAAGCAGAAAAGAAGCTTGGTCCAGTAAAAGGTGTTATTGTGCAACTTGGCGGCCAAACTCCACTTTCGCTTGCTGCACGTCTTAAAGCTGCAGGAGTTCCAATTTTGGGCACTACGCCTGAGGCTATTGATTTGGCGGAAAATCGTGAGCTTTTCGGTGAGGTTCTTCGTCAAGAAGGCATGAATGCTCCGCGCTACGGAACTGCATTAAGCCTTGAAGAGGCTAAAGATGCTGCTCACGCAATTGGTTACCCTGTTCTTGTGCGACCAAGTTATGTGCTTGGCGGTCGAGGAATGGAAATCGTGTACGATGATGCTCAGCTTGCAAAATATGTGGATCGTGCTTTACAGGAAGCTCAAGCAGACACTGTTGTTTCTGGTCGTTTGCCTTCGCCGCTTTTGATTGATAAGTTCCTTCAGGACGCTATTGAGATTGATGTTGACGCACTTTACGACGGCAATGAGCTTTATATTGGCGGAATTATGGAGCATGTTGAGGAAGCTGGCGTACACTCTGGTGACGCTGCTTGCACTCTTCCTCCAAGCACGCTTTCCGACGATCAAATTCGCCGCCTTAGGGAGGGCACGCTTTCGATTGCTCGCGGATGCTCGGTTCGTGGTCTTATTAACGTTCAATACGCTTTTATGGCAAACACTTTGTACGTAATTGAGGCAAATCCTAGAGCGTCTAGAACTGTTCCGTTTGCTTCTAAAGCTACGGGTGTTGCTCTTGCTAAAGCTGCTGCTCGAATTATGTCTGGAGAGACAATCGCACAGCAGCGAAAGCGTGGTCTTCTTCTTCCAAAGGGAGATGGTGGAGACATTCACCCAGGCCAGCAGGTTGCTATTAAGGCTTCCGTCTTGCCTTTTAAGCGTTTCCGCACGCCTGTTGGTCGCACGGTTGATATTTTGCTTGGTCCAGAAATGCGTTCTACTGGAGAAGTTATGGGCTTCGACCGAGACTTCCCACATGCTTTTGCTAAGAGTCAGCTTGCAGCATACAAGGGCGGTTTGCCTACAAGCGGCAACGTGTTTGTGTCTGTAAGCGATGCAGATAAACGCCAATTGCCTCTTCTTGCAGTGCGATTAGTAGAACTTGGATTTACGATTTGGGCTACAGAAGGTACGGCATCTGTTCTTAGACGCTATGGCATTGATTCCGTTATTGTTGACAAGCTCTCAAGCCAAGGCGACACGGCGAAGGATGTGCGAAATGACGTGCCTTCGCGCGAAAGAATCGGCAAAAACGTGGTTGAGCTGATTGAAAATGGTAAGATTGATATGGTGTTGAACACGCCGAATTCAAGAGGGTCGCGTACAGATGGTTATGCTATTCGTGCAGCTGCTGTTGCAGCAGACCTTCCGCAATTCACTACAATTACGGAGTTTGCACCAGTTCTTATGGCTATAGAAGCCGTTAAGAACAACGATTACCAAGTGATGAGCATTCAGGAGCATGCAAAGCAACTGTTTGCAATCGAGAAGGCAGAAAACGAAGAAAGTCGGGCTTAATACATGACCGAAAGTATACGAGAGCAGGAATTGCAGGCGCAAAGATCCGATTTTGGATTGCGTCTAAAAAACGCTATGGCAAAATATGGGCCATTATGCGTTGGCATAGATCCGCACCGCAAGATGCTGCTTAATTGGGGATACAATATGGATGCTCAAGGAGCAGAATTGTTCTCCATGCGTATGCTTCAAGCCATGAACGGCAGAGCTGCTGCCGTAAAATTCCAATCAAGCATGTTCGAGCGCTACGGGTCTAAGGGTTTCGCGGCGCTCGAACGAGTGCTGTATGCTGCAAGACAAATGGATGTAATTACTATTGTTGATTGTGGTCATGGTGGTTTGTCTACAACAATCTCTGCGCTTGCCGACGCATACTTTAAGCCAGATGCGCCTCTTCTTACTGATGCTATTACACTTCTTCCGTATTACGGAGCTAGGTCAATGGGTGGGTTGATTAATGAGGCTCTTAATAATGGCAGGGGCGTGTTTATTGCTTCTCTAACGTCTAATCGCGAAGGCGCTAGCTTGCAAACTGCTATTCGTCAGACTGGTTCCTACCGCGGCACAACTGTTGCTCATGGTATTGCTCAAACTGCGCAAATTTTTAACAATAATACAAAGGGCATGGGTTCCGTTGGCTTAATTGTTGGAGCCACTATTGGAGATTGGATGAATGGCGGTGGAATCGATTTAACGAGTTTTACTGGTCCTATTCTTTCTCCAGGTTACGGTTGGCAGGGAGCGGAAGCTAACGATTTGAAAACGGTTTTTGCTGGTACGCATGGAAATGTTTTAGTAACAGTTTCTAGGTCTATTGCTTCTCATGGTCCAGATATTGGTGCATTATCTACTGCAACTGAACGAATAGCTTGGGATATTCGTCAAGCTTTAATGGATTCATGAAAATTATTTAAGAGAGTCAAATATGGTTAGTTTAAACGATACACAGAGTATGCCAGTCGCTACTAAAAGGCGTTTGATTGTTCTTACTGGTCCTACTGCAGCTGGTAAGGGCACTGTTGAGGGAGTATTGCGCGAAAAACATCCTAATATTTGGCTTTCTGTTTCTGCGACTACCAGAAAACCTCGTTATGATGAGTTTAATGGAATTCATTATTGGTTCATTGATGAAGAAGAGTTTGAGCGCAGGAAGAGGAACGGAGAGTTTCTGGAGACTGCTCTTGTTCATGGAATGGCACATTATGGTACTTTAATTCAGCCTGTTTTAGATCATCTTGCTCAAAACGTTCCAACTCTTTTAGAAATTGATCTTCAGGGAGCTAGGAGAGTTAAGCAGGAAGCTTCTAGATTAGGTTTAGAAGTCGTATACGTATTTATTGCCCCTCCTAGCTTTGAGGAGCTTAAGCGTCGACTTATTGGTAGAGGCACTGAAACTCCTGAGCAGCAGGCTAAGCGTTTGCAAACCGCTAAAGTAGAAATGGCTGCGTCTAGCGAGTTTGATTTTGTGATTGTTAATGACGATGCTCAGCGCGCTGCAGATGAACTTTGGAAGATAATAGCTAAAGAATACGATTTAGATTAATTTAAATTAATTTAGATTAATCTAAATGAGTAATTCCTAAATATCCTTGCAATAGCTTACAATAGTCTACTTGGAAACTATTGTGGCACCATAGAATATGGAGAACATTATGGCATTGGGCACTAAGCCAACACCTACGGGACTTGCAAATCCGCCTATTGATGATTTGATGCAGCATGCGGATTCCAAGTATGCGCTTGCCTTGTTTGCCGCAAAACGAGCACGGCAGATTAATTCTTATTTCACTCAGCTCAACGAAGGATTGTTGCAGAACGTCGGTCCTCTTGTTGATTATAGAAACCAGGAGAAGCCTCTTTCTATAGCATTCCGAGAAATTAATAAAGGTTTGCTGGTGGAGAATCTTGGTGAAGATGATATGAATGAGGGAAATTAAGTTTTCTTTACATTTTTAATTGCAGCCGTATTATCCTGTGCTTGTTGGTATTGGATATGCGGCTGTTATTGGTTTTAGTGCATAAGTTTTAATTTTTTAATTAAAGGGGAGTTATGTCGGAAGCTAAACTTATTTCTGCAGAATCTGTTACAGAAGGTCATCCTGATAAGCTTTGTGATCAGATTGCAGATGCGATTCTAGATGATATGCTTCGTCAAGATTCTCATGCGCATGTTGCTGTTGAAGTTTGTGCATGCGTAGGACAATTTGTAGTCTTCGGGGAAGTTAGGGGAGAAGTATACACCGACATACCAGGCATTGTTAGAAAAGTTGTACGCGAAGTAGGATACAACAGTTCAACTGTTGGATTGGATGCTGATTCATGTGGAGTAATGGTTTCGCTAACTGAGCAAAGCGCGGAGATAAATCAAGGTGTTTCTAGATTAGATTTAGAATCCGAAAGTATTGCGTCTAAAGAAGATCGTTATAAAAGCCAAGGCGCAGGCGATCAAGGCGTTATGTTTGGATATGCTAGCGATGAGACAGACGCTTATATGCCACTTCCAATATATCTAGCTCATCAGCTTGCCCAGCGCCTATCCTACGTGCGAAAATCTGGAATTGTATCTAAACTTAGACCAGACGGTAAAACACAGGTTACAATCGAATATGATGAATTTGGGAACCCTGTTCGTTTAGATACTGTTCTTATTTCAACACAGCATGACCCAGATGTGAGTCATGATTGGCTTAGAAATCAACTTGTCCAAAACGTTGTAGAGCCTGTTCTTAACAAAGTGTTAGGGAAAAACGTAAATCATAATGATTACAGAATGCTTGTAAATCCAACTGGATCTTTTGTTTTGGGTGGTCCTGCAGCAGATTCTGGTTTAACAGGCAGAAAAATTATTGTAGACACTTATGGAGGGGCTGCACATCATGGTGGTGGAGCTTTTTCTGGCAAAGACCCTAGTAAAGTGGATCGTTCTGCAGCCTATGCTGCGCGTTGGGTTGCTAAGAATCTTGTTGCCGCAGGTTTAGCCCATAAAATAGAGGTACAAGTTGCATATGCGATTGGAATTGCAGAGCCTGTTAGCGTGAATGTAGAAACTTTTGGAACCGAAGCTAATGGAATTACTCGTTCAGATATTTCTAAGATTGTTCGAAAAGTCTTTGATTTACGCCCAGCAGCAATTATCGACGAGCTTGATTTGCTTCGACCAATCTACTCGAAAACTTCTGCTTATGGACATTTTGGAAGAACAGATGTTGATTTTCCTTGGGAAAGACTTAATCGTGTTGATCAGATTAAGAATGAGGTAAAATCTTTAAAAAATTGATTTGAGGATTTAAAAGGATGTGCTAATGCTTGAGCAGCCTTCACTTGATGGTTTAGCGCGCAAACCACGTAGGCGTAAGAAGAGTGATTCAACCCAGAGTCAAGCTGATAATTGCCCTATTGCTCATATTGTGCTGGATGTTCAAGCATCTCATCTCGGTAAAACTTTTGATTACATTGTTAGCAAAGATCAGGATGATTACGCTAAGCCAGGGTGTATGGTCCGCGTAAAATTTGGTACTAGACGCGTAAATGGAATTATTTGGAGTAGGAGTGAATCAAGCACAACACCAATATCTTCATTAAAGTTTATTGAAAAAATTATTCCAATAGGGGAAGTAGTTTCTAAATCTTTTATGGAAGATATTTCTTCAATAGCTGATGCTTATGGTGGAACAAGAGCTAATATTATTAGACTTGCTTTACCTAGAAGAATTGCTGGTGTAGATAAAGAAAATTTGCTGGACGATATTCATTTATCTAAAAGAGTAAAATGGATTAATGAATTACAAAAAAATTTTAGGTCTAATGATACTTGCGCGATATCTCAATACGATGGAAGTGAGAATCTTAGAAAAACAACATATGCTCGTATGATTGCAACATACAATAATGCGAATCTTCTTAAACAATCCTTAGAAGATGTTCATAAACCGTATTATTTGCATCATGAAAATAGTTCGCTTTCGAATAATTATAAGAATAATTGCAAAGCTTTTCTTATAGATGCCTTACCAGGAGCAATGAGATGGGCTCAGGATTTAGCGTGGATTATTGTAACTGCAATAAGAGCTGGTCGTCAAGTTGCTGTTGTTCTTCCTACAATTCGCGAAGTAAACGATGTTATGCGTGCCCTTATGGTTTATGGTCTTAAACCTTATAAAAAATCGCAGAATCCAAGTGGAACTTTAAGTGGAGATGTTGCTCGTCTTTGCGCATATGATTCTCCAGCAGACAGGTATAGAGCGTGGAGAGCTATAGAAAAAGGAATTGTTCCATGTGTTTTAGGAACAAGATCTGCAATGTATGCACCAGTTGAGTCGCAAGCGCTTTTTGTGATTGTAGAAGATGGCGCATATCAGTACGCAGATGGTATGATGCCTTACGCTCAAGCTAGAGGAGTTATGCGATTGCGCACACAAAATCATAATGGCGTTTTCATAACAATGTCTTTTGCTAGAAGCGTAATAAGTCAAAACGAATTAAAAGGAAAAAATCTTGCTGCAAAAGTAAGTGGACCTTTAATTGAAATTAAACCATTTAATACTATTGTTAGTAATGCTTGCCCATGGGTTCGTCTACTTAATTTGGATAACCTTAATAAGATAAATGACCCGAGTGCAGGATCTAGAATACCGTATACTGCACTAGCGTCGATTAGACAAACTTTAGACGCAAATCTGCCTGTTTTACTTGTTACAGCACAAGACGATACTGTTCAGCGTGCTGCATGCAAAAAATGCCATAGTATGGCTCGTTGTAAACGCTGTACAGGTCCTCTTGACTTACCTATAGATGGTTCTGCTCCTAAATGCGCATGGTGTGGAAGTGCTGCGATTGGCTGGAAGTGCTCGAATTGTTCTAGTGGATCTAACTTTATCGAGGCTATTCGTGTTGGCGTCAATTTTACCGCCAAGGAAATATTTAAGATTTTCAATGATGTTCCAATTGTTATATCTTCCGCGAAGCAGAAAAGTGGCGTTATAGAGTGGATTGACCAGAAGCCGATGATTGTCATTTGTACTTTAGGAGCAGAACCTCGAGTTTTAAGCTCATCTAAAAATTCTTGCGGAGAATATGGTCTTGTTGCGATTTTAGACGCGTGGACGAGTCTTTACAACACTGGTTTAGATTCTCGAATAGACACTTTGAATGCTTGGATGAAAGCAGCTTCAATGTGTGCGTCAAAAAACAGAGGTGGAAGCGTTCTTATTTTGGGTGAAACTTACGATATTCTCGCTAAATCTTTGGAAGAATGGGATTCATCAATTCTTTCTAAACAAGAGTTGCAAGAAAGAAGTGAAGCACTTCTTCCGCCAACTGTATGTGTCGCAAGAATATGGGGTTTTAGGCAGGCTGTAGTAGATACGCTTAATGCGATTGGCGCAATGAGTGTAGATGTAAGCGAAGATATTACAAAAGTTGTAAGCAAAAATGGTGATTTAGATAGTTCTAGTAATCTTCCAATGTTAAAAGTCGAAACTAAAAATAGTGAATCTAACGATGATTCTGATGAATCCGAATATCTTCCACCTTTACTTGGAATTGTTCCAATGAAGCCTCCTTCAACATTGCACGAGCAAAATTCTCAACGCTTTGAAGAGTTAAACGACAGAGTTAAAGCAGTTGTAAGAGTGCCATTAGAGTATAGAGATGAATTAGTTAATCGTTTGAAAAAAGAATGTGCAAAGCATTTTGCAATGCGAAAAAATGGTGAATTAAAATTTAGTGTGGATCCTAAGGATTTGTAAAATCGCATAAACTTATTAATAAAGACTTATAAATAAAGAGGTTAAAATGGTTGAAAAATGCTACAATTGCGCGGTTTTGGGCAATCCTATATCGCACTCTTTATCT
Organism: Gardnerella sp. c11Ua_71; assembly: GCF_055818025.1. Lineage (NCBI taxonomy): Bacteria > Bacillati > Actinomycetota > Actinomycetes > Bifidobacteriales > Bifidobacteriaceae > Gardnerella > Gardnerella sp. c11Ua_71. Next base: position 226,254 of record NZ_JARFVR010000004.1, read on the forward strand.
CCAGTTCTACACAATGCTGCATATAAGGCATTGGGCTTAAATAATTGGCATTATGGTAAAGAAAAAGTTAGCGAGGAAGACTTAAAAGATTTTATTGCAAATCTTGACGATTCTTGGAAAGGCTTAAGCCTTACAATGCCACTTAAAAAAACAATTATGAGCCTAGGTGTAGCTTGCGATTATTGGTCTAAAACGCTTGGTGTTGCAAATACTGCTGTGTTTAGTAAAAAGCCATGCTTAGAAAATCCTGAGACGATTGAGCTTTGTAACACAGATGTAAATGGTATTGTAATGGCGTTAATACACTCTTTAGAGTCTCAAATATTAAACGCTAAAAGTGCGGTTATTATTGGCAGCGGAAACACTGCGTCTTCTGCAATGGCAGCTTTAATAGAAATTGCTCAAGGTTCAAAATTGAGTAAAGTTAGTGTTGTTGCAAGATTGCAAAGCGATGGTAAAACTGTTAAAGGCGTTAGTAGATTTAACGATTTAGTAGATAAATATAAATTGGATTTTCCAAATAGCAGAAGAATAGAGCCGTCTAACTTGAATCTTAAAAACAAACGTGGCTACAAGCCTGTTTGCGGTATAGAATTCCCTACTATTGATCCTGAGTTTATAAAAATATCGCAAGATATAGAAAAATGTGATAAATCTCACATTCTAGAATCTATTTCTTCGTTGGATGCAATTGAAGCAATTGTAAACGCAGATATTGTTATAAGCACTGTTCCTGCTCATATAGCAGACGGATTAGCGCTCGCTTTGTGTGAATATTGCAAGGAAAAGTCAATAAAACATTTAGGAGCTTTGCTAGACGTTGTATATGATCCTCGACCAAGCCAGATGCTTAAAGTTTGGAGAAAATATGGCATGGGTATTGGTGGAGAAGAAATGCTTTTATATCAAGCACTAGATCAAGTAAAACTCATGACTTTTGATTATAGGCATTCAAGTGATGATTCGTGTGATGATTCTTGCATAATCAAACACCAATCTGACAAGGCTACAGATTACGATTACATAAGAAGTTGCATGGAAAAAGCATTGAAGGAGGCGTTATGATCACTGAAAATAGTGAATTCTCGCAGGTGGCAAGCGATTTTGAAGTAATGCTCATTACTGGCATGAGCGGCGCTGGCAGATCTCATGCAGCAAATGCTTTGGAAGACATGGGCTGGTATGTTATTGATAATCTTCCTCCAAAGTTACTCATCCCTCTTGTAGACATGATGACATCTTCTGGATCTAAAGTTCATAAGCTTGCAGCAGTTATTGACGTAAGATCACGCGGATATTTTGATGATTTATTTGTTGTTTTGGGTCATATAGATGATTTAGGCGTAAAAACTCGAATACTATTTTTAGATGCATCTGATTCTGTGCTCATTAAAAGATATGAGTCTGTGCGCAGGCCACATCCTTTGCAGCGCGGAGGAAGACTTATAGATGGTATTTTGGAAGAGCGTGAGCTTTTAGGTCATCTTAAAGATTGCGCGGATATTATTATCGATACTTCAAATCTTAGTATTCATCAGCTTTCCACTAAACTTTATGAAGGGTTGCTTGGAAAAGGATCTTCTACAGTATCTGTTCACATTTTTAGTTTTGGGTTCAAGTACGGAATGCCGATGGATGCCGATTTTGTGGCAGATATGCGATTTTTGCCCAATCCATTTTGGGTTCCAGAGCTTAGAGATTTAACAGGAAAAGATAAAGCAGTTAGCGATTATGTTCTTAAAAATCCAGCGGCAATAGAATTCTTAGACTCTTACGAAAAAGCTCTTCTTACGGCAATTGATGGTTTTGCAAAAGAAGATAAGCATTATGTAACAATTGCTGTTGGATGCACTGGGGGTCAGCATAGGTCTGTAGCTATTAGCATAGAGCTTGCAAGACGACTAAAATTAAGAGGATTACAGGTTACAGTATCTGCTAGAGAGATGAGATCTAGAACATGATTTAATTTCTCCTATAGGATTATGTAATATAAAAAGCAGAACTATAAAAGGTAAAATGTCCAAGTCATTGGGTATCACAGAAAGCCGAGCATGTAGGTGTTTTGCACATTGTGCAACGGCATCTTGTATGAATCCCAACGCATACTCTAAGAAGAACAAAATAGGAGGTTTCCCTTGGCTCTTCTTGACGACGTAAAGAACGAACTCGTCGCAAATAATAGTGAGCTACCAGCGGTTGTTATGGCTCAGGCAGCAGCAATGATGCGTTTTGGTGGCGGCTTAAGGCCGGTTAATAATCAGGCTGTGATTCGTGCACAGTTTGATTCTCTAAGCGCAGCGCAATGGCTTGTAGATACGCTTGTGACGTGTTTCCAAAGAGAAGCAACGATTTCTCAGACTACTCGTCAGACTCCTACAGGTGTTGTTACTCGTTACGATGTTCTTGTGGAGCGAGGTGCTGCAGCTTTGGCTCTACAATCAGGTTTGTTGGACCGTCGTATGCATATCGTTGCTGGTCTTGCCCCGGAAATTGTTGGTGGAAGTATTGCGCAGGTTAAAGCTGCGTGGAGAGGTGCTTTCTTAGCTCATGGGGCTATATCCGATCCTGGAAAGGCAAGCTATTTAGAGATTGTTTGCCCAACTCATGAGGCTGCTACAGCGTTGCAAGCAATGGCAGCACGACTCGGAGTTGGTGCAAAGGCGCGCAAAGTTAAAAGCTCTGAGCGTGTTACTTTGAGAGATTCTGACGCTATTGAGCGTATGCTGATTTTGATTGGAGCTCCTCGTTCTGCTCGAGAATGGACTGGTAAGCGTTCTGATGGTGAAGCAAGAGGCAAAGCTAATCGACTGGCAAACTTTGATGATGCTAATATGCGCAGAAGTGCTAAAGCTGCTGCAGAAGCTTGCGAAAAGGTTCGTCACGCTTTCGATGTTCTTGGGGACGATATTCCAGAAAATCTTTTGATGGCAGGAAAGTTGCGACTGCAGCATAGTGATGCAAGTCTAGAAGAACTTGGTCATTTAGCGGATCCTCCGATTACAAAGGATGCTGTTGCTGGTCGTATTCGTAGGCTTTTGCAGCTTTGCGCTAAAGTAGAAAAGTCGCGAATGTAATTGCTTTTTTGACTGAGTATTTATTCGTATTGGCCGCATACTTTTAGTATGCGGCATTTTTTGTAGTTTTTTATTATCTAATCTTGGGCGTGCTTGTTGCGCACATGCGATATAATTGCTCATGGAATTTATAGACGTTTTAGCTTTGCTTTCGTCTTTTTTCTTGTTAAATTCGCCATCATGATTGGTTGAATCATGTTTTGGAAAGGATACCAATGAAGACACTTAAAGATTTGGGAGATTTGAGCGGCAAGCGCGTACTCGTTCGTGCTGATTTTAATGTTCCTCTCAAGGGCACGACTATCACAGACGATGGTCGAATCAAGGCTGCTTTACCAACGATTAAAGCTTTGCGTGAGCAGGGTGCCAAGGTTATTTTAATGGCCCATCTTGGACGTCCAAAGGGTCAGGTTGTTCCAGAGCTCTCTTTGGCTCCAGTAGCGGCTCGCTTAGGTGAACTTCTTGGTGTTAATGTTGTTTTGGCTGCAGATACTTATGGTGAAGATGCTCAGGCTAAGGTAGCTGCCATGAATAATGGCGACGTTGTGTTGCTTGAAAACGTTCGTTTCAACGCTGAAGAAACCAGTAAGGATGCGTCCGAACGCGCTGAATACGCTAAGAAGATTGCTGCTCTTGGAGAAGTTTTTGTTTCCGACGGTTTCGGTGTTGTTCACCGCGCTCAGGGTTCAAATTACGATGTTGCTGCCGATCTTCCAGCTGCTGCTGGCTTGCTTGTTGAGAAGGAAGTTAAGGCACTTTCTCGCGCAACCGAAAATCCAGAGCGTCCTTTGACTGTTGTGCTTGGTGGTTCTAAGGTTTCCGACAAGCTTGGCGTTATTGAAAACTTGCTTTCTAAGGCTGACCGTCTTGTTATTGGCGGCGGAATGGTGTTCACATTCCTTAAGGCTTTGGGTCATGAAGTTGGTACTTCTTTGCTTGAAGAGGATCAGCTAGAGAAAGTTAAGGGATATATCGAAACTGCTAAGAAGAATGGCGTTGAGCTTGTTCTTCCAACCGATATTGTTGTGAACGCTGGCTTCCCAGCAGGCGATACTCCTGTTGCTCCAGAAGTTGTTCCAGCGGATGCTATTCCAGCAGACAAGATGGGCTTGGATATTGGCCCTGATTCTCAAAAGCTTTTCCACGACAAGATTGTTGATTCCAAGACTGTTGTTTGGAATGGACCAATGGGCGTGTTCGAAGTTGCAGAGTTTGCTGCTGGTACTCGCGCTGTAGCTCAGGGTTTGGTTGATGCAACGAAGAACGGCACTTTCACTATTGTCGGTGGTGGAGATTCCGCTTCTGCAGTTCGTAATCTTGGATTCCCAGAAGATGGCTTCTCTCACATATCCACTGGTGGTGGCGCTTCACTTGAGTTCTTGGAAGGTAAGACGCTTCCAGGTTTGAGCGTGCTTGAGTAAGTGATTTTAAAATATTGTGCCGACTTCGATTTTATAAATTCTTTTTGTAGATCGGGGTCGGCATAATGTTAATTTTATCTTTATAACTAATTCTTAAGGGTGATTATGGTTGTCAATAGGAAACCGCTAGTTGCAGGCAATTGGAAGATGAATTTTAATCACCTCGAAGCCACTCATTTTATTCAAAAATTCTGGTGGCGTCTATGTGATTCTCGCTTCGATTGTAAAAAATGCGATATTGCTCTTATGCCATCGTTTACGTCCTTGAGAAGTGTGCAAGTATTAGTTGAGTCTGATAATCTTCCTATTCTTTATGGCGCGCAAGCAGTTTCCGTTACAGCTCAAGGCGCGTTTACTGGAGATGTTTCTGCAGATATGCTTGCAAGCTTGGGCTGCTCAATGGTGATTGTAGGTCATTCTGAGCGACGCAAGTATCATCCAGAAGATGATGCGAATATTGTTGACCAAGTGCGAGCTGTGCTTGCTGCTGGAATGCAACCTATTCTTTGCGTTGGTGAAAGTTTTGAAGAGCGCAAGCAGGGTATAGAGCTTGATTTTGCAGTTGGACAGGTTCATGACGTTACTCGCGATTTAGATTCTAAGCAGGCAGAGCGTTTGATTATTGCATACGAACCAGTTTGGGCTATTGGAACTGGAATGGTAGCTACAGCACAGTCTGCTCAAGATGCTGCTAAGGCTATTAGGGATGATTTGCAGGAAACTTTCGGGGATACTGTATCACAAAAAGTTAGAATACTTTATGGCGGCTCTGTAACGTCTTCTAATGCAGCAAGTCTTATTTGTGAGCCAGACGTTGATGGATTTCTTATTGGTGGAGCTTCTTTAGACATTGAGGAATTGGCTACTATTGTTCAATTGTCGTCTTACAAAAATCGAATTTAATACATAGGTCAATGGCTTTTACTATGCTTTACAAAGTACTCTAAAACAGGAGGTTACTTGTGTCCGCTGTGAAAATTGTTTTGCAAGTGTTGCTTGTGCTGACCAGCATTTTGTTGACATTGTTGATTTTGATGCACAAGGGCAAGGGCGGCGGTCTTTCCGACATGTTCGGCGGCGGTTTAACGAAGAACGCTGGTAGCTCTGGTGTTGCAGAAAAGAACTTGAATCGTTGGACTGTTATTATAGCGTTGATTTGGGTGGCTGTTATTGTTGCCTTGAATCTTATGACTAAGTTCTCACTTATCTAAGTATTCTTTTAAGCGCGTAATCGATTAGGTTATGCGCTTTTTATTTTATAAGCAGAGCAGGTGTACATTTTGCTATGCTTTTTAAGATGTTAGAAGATGTTAGACTAATTAAAATACATTAGGTTATTGTTATGCTTCATTTTTCTCCTTCTCTTGTGGTAGCAGATCTTGATGGCACTATGCTTCATGATGCTAATGCTTTTGAAAGCAGATATTTAAGCCAAGAAACTGTTAGCGTTTCTAAGCGTTTGAGTGAATGTGGAATTCCGCTTGCGATTATTACTGCTCGACCTGTTGGAAGTGCTTTTGATTTTATTCACGATTTGAATGCTCAAGTTTGCGCGTACCTTAATGGTGCTCTTATTGATTTTGACTGTGCTCACAGCACGATAGGTGAGATTACTTCGCAAAGAAGCCTTGATACTCTTACGCGTTTTGGATTTGATTCTCAACATGCTTGTAGTGTGTGTTTGCGCTTGCTTAATGAGATTCCTACGCTTCGCATTGGCATTGTTATGAACGATGTTCGTTACACTAATTTTGATGTTCGTATGCTTTGGAGCGAGCAGGATTTTGTTATTACCGATTTTTCTAATGTTCCAAGTGGCATTGCAGACAAGATTATTATTGTTCCTCGAGAGAGTGAGAAGGAAAAACTTCAGAGCATTCTTCCAACCGATTTTTCGCTACACATTAGCGAAGATGTTTTGTGGATGCTTACGAATCCCCTTGCAAACAAAGGTCATGCTTTGAACGTTATTTGCGATCGTTTGGGTGTAAAGCCTAGTCGCACAGTCGTTTTCGGAGACGATATTATAGATATAGACATGTTCCGCGCAGGGGGATACGGTGTAGCGGTATCGAATAGTAATCCTCGGTTGCTTGCGATTGCGGACGAGGTTTGTGATTCCAACAACAATAATGGCGTTGCTACCTGGCTTAATTCAAATCTTTTTACTAGATTGTGAATAACCCACCTTTCGTTACCGGCGAAGTTGTGTGACGAATTCTTTCGTAGAGAGTCAAACGGAAAGCTTGGTGACATTATCAGTGAAGAGAAGAAATCTACCATTAAAGTCGGAGCAGCTAAAGATCTCAATGGAGAATACCATTTTTCATTAGTGGTGATGCTGTACTTTCTTGTGATAAACCACTAGTTAATAATCGACCCATTTATATTCCAAATGAGATTGAACTTAAGGTGTTTAATAGCATTGGATATGCCTGCTTATACGACTATATCGTATAATCAACGTGAAAATAGAGCTTTGATAGCTCTCCGTGATTGGCTTTTACCTATGCTCATGAACGGGCAAGCGACAATCGAAGATTAGGCAGCTAAATTATCATTTCTCTATCCATTAATTTCTTCTCCTTAATCTATAAATTTCAATTAAAAAAGCGACTGAACTTATATTTCAATCGCTAAATGTCTTATATATTAAATTGTTTTAAGTGTGGCTTCTTATCCTTACCATTTTTACATCCTAATTTTGAGTATAAAAAAGACGATAGAGTTTTAACTGTCTATCGTCTAATACCTTTACTATGATATTTTTAAATCTTTTTTGACCAATATACTTTTAATAATTTAGAAAATATTATTTGCACAAATGCAACTATTATTAACGCTAAAAAGGCTTCATAACTTACATATGCTACAAATAAAGAAACAGTTACAATAGCCATTGAAAATATAGGTATTATATTTGATCCTGACTTCATCTTTATTAATATCATTCTTTCATCTGTTTCTTTAGTATGCATCTTCTCCAATATATCTCTATTTCTATATGCTCTACCAAGCATTGACATGTAGAATACAGATACAAGTTCAAGTCCAATAAAAAATACTGCTACATAATATGTCACATCTTCTTTTAATGGGAATTTATATTTTAAGTAAAAATTTCCAATAATAACTGCGAGTAAGGCAACCATACATAATAAGACTAAAATACTAATTCTAAATCCTATTTCTTTTTTATATTTTTCTAATTTGTTCATATTAATCATCCTCTTCTATACTAAATATTTCTTCAATACTCATATCAAAAAACTTAGCAATTTTAAAAGCCAACGGCAGTGACGCTATATATTTTCCAGTTTCAATGGAAGTTATGGTCTGCCTTGTAACTCCAACTTTATTTGCCAATTCTTCTTGAGTTATTTTATGCTGTTTTCTTAATCGAAAAATTGTATTTTTCATTTTCCTCCTTCAACAGCAAGCTAACTTTACATATAAAGTATAGCTCGCTTTGCTTTTTTTGTAAAGCGTACTTTGCTTTTTGTAATTTCTTAAACTAAAAAGATGATAGATTTTTTATTATCTATCGTTTATTGCTATATTCAATCCTATAATTAGTTTTTTTATATTTTTATTTTTAATACCTTAGATTTTGAAGTTAATTTAGTTTTATCCCTATTTTTCAAAAAATCTTCACAATCAAACCAATTCTTTTTATCATAATCTTCAAGTAACTTGTAATTCTTGAAAAGGAAGCAAAAGTTGTAAGAAGAATCTATAGAGAATATTTAGAAGGATTAAGCCTTAGAGATATAGCGGAGGGTCTTGAAAAAGACGGTGTTAAAAACGGTGCCGGGCATTTAAAATGGCACTTGTCTAATATTAAAACCATCTTGCAAAACGAAAAATATATTGGTGATGCTCTTTTACAAAAAACCATCACGACAGATTTTATCAACCATGTTCGTATAAAAAATGATGGAACAGAACCACAGTATTATGTAAAAGATAGCCACGCGTCTATTATTCCAAGAGATATTTTCTTTAAAGTTCAAGAAGAAATGGTAAGACGAGCCAACATGTTTAGTGGTGAGGAGAATAAAAAAAGGAGAGTTTATTCCAGCAAGTACGCTTTATCCAGTTTATGTGTTTGTTCTAAGTGCGGGGATGTTTACAGAAGAATTGCTTGGAACAATCGAGGAGTGCGTTCTGTTGTCTGGCGTTGTTGTACCAGATGGGAAAATGGTCCTAGTGCTTGTGATGCTCCGACAGTAAAAGAGGAAGAACTGCAGTCTGCTACAGTGAAAGCCATAAACAAGGTGTTTAGTATACCGGATGAAGTATTGGATACGTTGAATAACAATATTAGAGAAATTATCGCGGGCAACAACTTAAGCGAGCTTGAAACGGTTGATAAAAAAATCGCGGACAAACAAGCGATACTACTAACCTTGCTTAAAGCTAAAAAAGACTACGCGAAAATAGCTGATGAGATTGATGAACTGAAAGGTAAGAAACAGCAGCTTCTTATAGAAAAAGCAGGTCAAGAAGATGCTAAAAGACGAATCAGAGAAATGGAAGATTTTCTGAAAAGTGAGCGTCACGATATTAGTGAGTATGATGAGAAGCTGGTAAGAAAGTACATCAAGAAAATAAAAGTTTACGAGGATAGGTTCAGCGTAACTTTTAAATCAGAGATTAGTGTGGATATTGAAAGGGCATCGTAAAAGCCAAAAGAATGTGAGCGTTTGAAATGTTACAAAAGTCAGCCTAGGGGGGGGGTTCTCTCTAGGCTGTTTTTATGCTCAAGAATCAAGCTATTAAGCCAATCTTAAACCTTTTAACGATAGCTTTTTCTATCGTTAAAAAGTGCACCCACTATCAATAGTGTACACTCAAAAAAGTGTAGCTATACTTGGAGTTCTCTCAATCCACGTTGAAGCTATAGCGTTGATACAAAAGATGTAAATTTAGAAATCCTGCATTTTAAGCAGTTTTATAAGCATTTTGTATTTGAAAAAGATGAAGAAGGATACGTCAAAACAGGCCGGCAATTCTATTGCGGTGGATGTTTTAATGTAGATTAGTGTAATGAATACTCTAAAGATTATATAATAACAACAAACAGATTTTTTTATATAGTATTAGACTCTGTATACTATTTTAAAGGAAACTAATAAAATGAAGAAAATGAAGAAAATATTTTTTGGAATCTTTTCAGTTATTATTATTTTAGTAGTTTTAGTTTTTAGTCTTAGGATATATAACGACCATAAGTATAAAGATATCAATGCTTTAAATTTTCCTGAATATTATAAGGATGTTACTAATATAAGTCTATACCCTACAGATATTAATGGAGTTGATGTAACTTATGTAGATGAGGGTAGAATGCAAGGATTTAGATTTGTACCTAAAGAAAAATCACATAAGGGTCTTGTAATTTGTTTTGGAGGTTCTGAAGGAAGTCCAAATTTTGAAAATGCTAAGATATTAGCAAAAGAAGGCTATGAAACCTTTGCTCTATTTATGTTTGGTATGAAAAATCAAGAATCGACTTTGACAAAAATTCCCTTAGAACAATTTGATGATGTTATCAATTATATAAATAAAAATATAAAAGACAATAAACCGATAAGTGTTTTGGGAGCGTCAAAAGGGGCAGAATATGCACTTAATTTGGCTTGCAAATATCCTGAAATAGATAATCTGATTTTAATATCGCCTTCGTCTTATAATTTTGCTGGTCTAGATTTTAAAGATTATGGTTCATCATGGACATATAAAGGAAAGCAACTTCCATATATAGATATAAAAAAATCATCATTTAACTCATTTCTAAAAAATATTATTGTTCCAACTATAATTAAAAGTCCTATTAGTTATAAAGAATCTTATAAAAGCGCAATAGAACAAGACTCCTCAAGCCAAGAAAAACTAATACCAGTCAAAAATGTTAAGGCAAATATATTAATGATGGCTGGCGAAGATGATTTGATGTGGGATAGCTTTGCCATGGCAAAAAAAATAAAAGAGCAAAACCCTAATGCAAAGATTTATTCTTATAAAGGAGCAGGACATATATTTGCAGGCAATGGTGTTTTAAATCTAGGAAGAATTAGAATTGCAACAGGTGGAACAATTGAAAGCAATGATAAAGCAAGAAGTGAATCAAGAAAAACTATTGATGCTTTCTTAAAAGAAAATCATAAATAGATAATTACTTGTGTGTTCAAAGTAAAGGTCAAGAGCTCTTATGGCAAGGATATTATAAACAAGGTCGGCAGGCAGGATTTAAGGACATGCAAACGAGTTAATTCTTTTTGAGACATAGATAATCTTTCCATCCTTGTATTTTAATCTAACTAACTAATTTGTTTCTAATCCTTCCCGGCAATTGTTTGTTACACGGGTGGGTGAAATTTTAATTGGTTAGTTACAGGGGTGAAATTATCATAGATTAATAGCATTACGGGCTGATTAGGTGGGTGCAAATTTGCCCTTGTGTAGCAGGGCTTAGCGAGGGATATCGTTAAAAGGTTTAATGTGTGGCGGATTTAAGCTGGGTTTTCGCGGTCTTTGAGAGTGATTTTGCTGTATAGGGGAAGATATCGACGCTCTGGGGTTGAGTGCACAGTATGTTAACGTACTTCGCTTGCGTTGAAAGCACGCTGTGCTTTCAACTTTGAGCAAGCTCAGCGAATCGAAGTGCATTCGCGAATTATATTTAATCGCTCATGCAAGTCGATTCGCCACTTTGCACCAAGGCTGTGAAGTGGGAAAATAAGGTTTAGGCTAATTATCGAAGTGGTTCAATTACGATAATTATGCAAAACTATATAGATCTGTTCTATCAGTCCACAGCTCACACTGAGTCATTACTGTTTGAACAGCATCTTCCATACCTTCAGGAGGATAGTGGTGCTCCTTAAGAAACATAAATACCCGCCGGAGGGCATGGATGACGCTGTTGCTACTGTAATGCTTCAGTGTGACCTCTGGGCGGACAACAATGATATGGAGCATCGGGTAGTTAACTATAGTGAGGTACTGAAAGAGAGTAATAATCAGGAATTGATTATGGTTGCCGAAGACAGAGGAGTTTATGATAATAATGAGTGCTGGTACAGCTGATATAACGAAAAGAAGATGTTGTGGTTTCTTGGCGGCTTTCGAATAGAGTTTCCTGATAATCAAAAGGCAAAAATGAAATGGAGAAATAATTATGAGTTCAAACGTAATAAGACATGATAACATTATCCCTTTAGTAACGCGTCAAAGCATAGCAAGCAGATATCATACGGTTACGAAAGCTATAAATCAAGAGTTTTGGAATTCAACGAGTGAAACTACACATAGTCTCTATGTTGGTTCTTATGGAAGAAACACAGCAATAAATACAAGCGACATAGATATACTTGTTGAAATTCCAGAAGATGAATATAATCGGTACTCATATTCTAAATGGAATGGGCAATCTAGACTTTTACAGGCTGTGAAGAATGCGATTGAAACTCACTATTCAAGAAGCGATATTAGGGCAGATGGTCAGGTTGTTAAAATTGCCTTTTCTGATGGGATGAAATTTGAAGTGTTACCAGCGTTTCCGCAGACAAGTTTGGGTGGTAGTGTTTCATACAAATATCCAGATACGAATATGGGAGGAAACTGGAGAACAACAGATCCTAAGTCTGAGCAAAAAGCAATGAAGGAAAAGAACAGCTCATCTAATGGGTTATTGTGTGCTACTTGTAAGCACATAAGAACGATCAGAGATGATTCTTATTCGAGCTATCATCTGTCAGGAATTTTAATTGATTCCTTTGTATATGTTGCGATGGAAGGATGGCATTTTACGGATGGAGATAGCAATTCCTCAAGCCAACCAAGATCGTATGAACAGGCATTACTTGATTATTATAATCATATTCCATGCAACGAAATACTTGCGCCAAGTCTATCTGCTCCCGGAAGTGGAATGTCGATTGATACTACAAAAGGATGGGATGTCCTCGGCAAGATCCTAAATAAAATGGTATCGGAGTAAAATGGAAAGTGATAAAAGCTATAGGGCACGATTAAAAAATCAAATAAAGGATGCTTGTGGAAAAGTTATATACACATATACTGCGCATCACAAATTAGCTGATCGACTTGAGAAAGAAAATAAGTATGTGAAGAATGCACAGATTATATTGACCGCACTTTCTTCTTGCGGATTTTTTTACAGCATTATAACAAACAAGGTCATATCGACATGGGTAGGTGGAATTGCTGCTGTATTGTCTTTGTGCCTAAATCTATATGCCAAGGAATATAAGATTCAAAATGAAGTAAGCCAGCATCGAAATGCAGCAAATGTGTTGTGGGGTATTCGAGAAGAGTATGTTTCCTTATTAGTTGATTTTGAAGTGCTTGACGATAGTGAGATACAAAAAAAGAGAGATGTTCTTTGTAATAAAGTTTCAGAAGTCAATAATAATTATCCTGCAACTGATGAGAGAAGCTACAGGGCTGCGCAGAAGGCTTTGCAAAAGGAAGAAGAACAGACTTTTAAGGAGAACGAGGTTGATTCCATTTTGCCTAATGGAATTGATAAGTGAATAATCGAAAGGGGTGAGTTATATGATACTCCCTGAAAATTTGATGAACTTGATTCATCAGGGCGAGGGGCTGACGGTCGAATTCAAAAAATCAACAACAGATATTACGAAGGATGTCTACGATACTGTTTGTTCTTTTTCTAATCGGGATGGCGGTCATATTTTCTTTGGTGTGAAGGATAACGGGACGATTCTCGGTGTTGATAAAGACTGCGTTGAGCAGATGAAGAAAAATTTTGTTACTACGATTAACAATGAGAGAAAAATGTATCCGCCACTCTATTTGACTACAGAGGAATATGAGATCGATGGGCGTATTGTTCTTTATGTCTATGTCCCGGTTGGAAAAACCGTTTACCGCAATGCGGGCAGAATATTTGATCGCAATAATGAGTCGGACATCGATATTACAGATAATGCGGACATGGTTTTCAACCTTTATGCCCGTAAGCAAAGCATCTATTTTGTGAATAAGGTCTACCCTGCCATCCCGGTTTCAAGCCTTCGTCATGATCTTATGGATCGAGCAAGGAGAATGACGAGAGTGAATACTGAGCACCATCCGTGGATTGACATGACGGATGAGGAGATGCTCAGAAGCTGCGGGCTTATACTTGAGGATCCGGAAACGAACAAAGAAGGTATAACACTTGCGGCAATCTTGCTCTTTGGTACGGATAACCGTATCATATCCGTGTTACCTCAGCATAAGACAGACGCTATTTTCAGAGTGTTCAATGTTGATCGTTATGATGACAGGGATGTGGTGATTACAAACCTGATTGAAAGTTATGATCGTCTGATGGAATTTGGAAAGAAGCATCTGAATGATGTTTTTACATTGGATGGTGTCCAGCGGATAAGCGCCAGAGATAAAATCCTGCGTGAGATTATTTCCAACCTGCTCATGCACCGTGATTTTTCCAGTGGATATGTACCGAAGCTTGTCATTGAACGGGATAAGATTACAACAGAGAATGCGAACCTTGCGCATGGGCACGGCAACCTGAATCTGAAAACATTCAAGCCATTTGCAAAGAATCCGCCGATAGCAAAAGTGTTCCGTGAGATCGGACTTGCTGATGAGCTTGGAAGCGGTATGCGCAACAGCTATAAATACACGAAGATGTATTCTGGTGGAGAGCCTGTCTTTACAGAGGCAGATGTTTTTACGACAGTGATTCCTCTTTCTGAGGCGGCAACTGCCACGGTCGGGCCGACCGAAGAACTTGATCCAAGGGAGCAAGTTAGGGAGCAAGTTAGGGAGCAAGTTACGATACAAGCTCTCCTTCAATTTTGTATCGTTCCTCGTAGTCGGAAAGAAATGCAAGAATTTATGGGTCTGACCGGTAGAAGAAACTTTTCTGAAAAATATATCAAGCCTTTGCTTAGTGCAGGAAAAATAGAAATGACGATACCAGATAAGCCAAACAGCAGGAACCAGAAATATAAAAAAGTGAACATTGAAGATTAAAAAGCGACCATTGGAGACAGAAACCATATATCGAATAGAGGAAAACGGACATTCAATGTATAGTTTTGGTTTCACAAATAGGTATGTCGAGACGATGGGATTTCGGACTTATTTCCTCAGAGCGAAGTCTTGAAACGAACGTCAAATCTACGGATTTGCATATCATAGGTAGTAACATGGTCCTTTGAACTTTTCCGAGAACGTATAAGGGCAAAAATCGGTGTATTTCCGAGCAAAAACATGCTTTGACCAATTCCAGCGAACGAGCACGAATCTGGCTACACACTCGACATTAAGATGAAGCAGTCGAGCCATACAGAAAATCAGTGGCGCTCCTTTACAAATCGCGCTGAATTGTAATAGCGTTTTTTCTGATACCTACTATGCGTGCATTCTAGTTGTTGCGTTTTCGTTCTGACATTTGTTTGTGTTCATAAAGGTGAGTGTAAGACTAAATAATCTTGTTAGAAAGAAAAAAATTTGTGCTAGTTTGAAAGATTTAATAAAATACTCTCATTGGTGTAGCATACGTAAATAACAGTACCCGACGCGCCTATTAACAATGCGGACCAAGTCGGGTCTTTTGATTTTTGGTCTATAACCCGATATTTAACAAGGGAGTTGTTCAAGTGGTGAATAGTAGGAAGTTTGTAGCAAAAACGAAAGATGTTAGCTTAACGGTGAGAAGGGCTGATTCTTTTAGCATTAGTTATGTTAATTGTGAAAAAGATATATTTCATATTGAAGAAAATCAAGACGGTATAAAACTTGTTCAAACAGAAAAAGTATCGGCTTTTTACTGGCTGCATTGGCTTGCTAAAGGCAGTCCTGCTGTCATTGTTTCATTGCCGGAGAGTATTGATTTTTGTGAAATTGAAGCTGAGTCGAATCAAGTATTAGTAGCAGATATTAAAGCTGACAAGATTTATGCGGAAGTTCATAACGGCAGGGTGGAAGCAAGGAATGTTCAGGCGAATGATGTTTTTCTAAAGTGCCTTAATGGTTCTGCTGTGGCGAATAATGTTAAGGTTGTTGCTTCTTGCATGGTGGATACTTTAAATGGTACGAGTGTTTTAGAAGGAGAAATACCTAAGGATGCATGTCTTGAAGTAGTTTGTGAGAATGGCGTGGCTGAAGTTTGTGATAAGCATAAAGCAAATCTCGTGCGCAACCCAGATGGATGTGCTCATTATGCGGTGCATTGCTTGAATGGAAGAGCTGTAGTGAAGTAATATTGTTGTGGTGTTTTATGTCCGCTACTTTGACCAATCGCACGAAATAGAGTTTGGCATATTCTAAAAATGCTTCGGAATGTTGGAGTATTAGGCTTGGTGGTTTTTAATCCAAGTGTAAAGGTCATTTTCATTTGCCTCGCCAGATGCAACTTTGAGAATAAAAAAGTTCCGTATTGTAGATAAGTAATTTATGAAAGTTGGTAAGCTTCGTAATAAGTAGTAAATGAGCGGGTCAGGTCTGATTTTAATATTTTTTCTCATAATATTTGTTGATAAAAAACATGATTAATGGAGAAAAGGCA